>VHCN01000013.1 GCA_016871675.1 Verrucomicrobiota bacterium | reverse complement strand
ATTCACCCACATGCCCTTGCCACCGAGCGTCGCCAGTCCTGCAAACCCGTAGGCCGCCCCGTTGATGTTGCTGAAGGCCACCGTGTCGAGGTCATACCGGTCGGGGTTGAACGCGCCCGTGCCGCCGTTCTGTGCGTCGAAAGTCCGCGCGGCCGCCAGCGCGTCCGTCCGCAGCACGTTCACCGAGGCACCCGCGTAGAACGCCTTGGTCTGCGGCATCCGGAGCACCACCGGGATGTTCGAAACGGTGATCGACGTTTGGTTGCGCGAGTTCTCGATGAAGAACCGGTTCACGTTGGTCATCACCGCGTTCACACCCTGGAGCGTCACCGGCACCGTGGTGTCGTCCGAGAAGTCTATCCGGATCACCAGGAACCGCTTGGCGCCAAACGTATGAGATGGCGTGGGCGGGAACGCCATCGTCCCCGGCGGAAATGACCCGCCGCCGCCGCCGCCCGGTGCCCGCTGTCCCATCAGCCGCACATGCGGCCCCAATACGTTCTCGGCTGCGATCAGGTTCGCCTCGATGGATTGCGCGTCGCGGTCGCCTACCGCCGCCATCACGCCGTCGCCCACGTGCAGCGGGATGACGTTTGCGTCAAAACCCATCGCCGCGCCTTCGAGCGGATCGAGCTGCCGCACGGGGCTTTCGTGCAACGCCACCAAACCGTCGAGCGCGATCCCGTGCAGCGGGATGTTGTATTTCGTGGCCTGATTCGCTCGGCGGCCGTAGACGAACACCTTTTGCGAAACCCCATCCATCGTCACGGACCGGCGAAACTGGTCCTGCTTCGAAATGCCCGACCCGCAGACGATCAACACTTCGAGGTCGCCCCGGCGGCTGAACGGCATCTCCAACTCCTCGAGCACGGCCGCGGGCAGATTCGCGCGGGCATCGCGCGACACCGCCATCTCGAGCGCAAACGCCGGGTCTTCTCGAATCCACCGCGCCATCGCCTCCCGCCGGGCTTTTGCGAGCGCGACACCCTCGGTGGCCGAAGCCGCATCAGGCGTCGAGCCGGACGCAACCCGCGTTGCCATCCACGCACGGAAGGCGGCGAAGGGCGCGGCCTTGGCTTCCGGGCTGACGGCGGCGGATGCAGGAATCTGAACTCGCGCCGCCTTGCCCCGCCAATGGTCCCAAGGATGCGCCGGGCCGCCCGCCGCATCGCGGGGAACGGGGCTCGCCACCGCCGGAGCCCGGGACAATGCAGCGACAACAGGTGCGATCGGCCCGGATGGCACGACGGAGTTGTGCCGCAGCCACAGAATTCCCAGACCAAGACAAAGCGCAGCCAACGGGGCGCAAAGACCACGGTTTCTGGGTTTCATTCGGCTTGCCGGATACTGCGTGAAGGCATATTGAAATCAAGGCCGAATCAACTCCGGCGCAGCAAGTTTCCCTACAGTTTTTTCCCAAGTCCCGTCACGCGGTTTTCGGCGCGAGGGCTTCCTCCAACACCCGCAGATAGGCCGCTGCTGTGTCGTCCCACGAACAGCGCTGCGCGTGCTGCGCGATGCGCGAGACAAAGCAATCAAGGTCAAAAAGCCCTGGGAGATTCGTTGCGCCGCCAGTCTCAGATCATCCCCGCGCGCTTGCGAAGCACCCACTCCACGACCAGCAGCAAGATCACCGGGACGAACCACCAGTAGCTCCGCCACAGGACCGTGTCGCTCTCCACGACTTTCGCCTGGCTCAACGGCTTGAGACGCTCGGCGAGCGCGCCGAGATCCTCCTCGCGGAAAAACTCGCCCCCAGAGTGATGCGCCAGTTGCCGCAGCAGCGCCTCGTCGCAGTGCAGGTGCGTCATCTCACCCCCGGACTGGCCGGACACGCCGAATTCCGTCCGTGCCTTCGCCCCGGCTTCCGGATGTCCCTCCACCGTCACGCTCACCTCGTATTGTCCGGGCGCGAGCGGCGCGGTCCGGGCGCGATAGACGCCGCCGGAATTCTCATCTGCCGCGAGCGGCAGCGAGGCCACCCGCCTGCCATCGCGCGACAATTGCGCCTCGGCCTTCGCGCGCAGAAGCATGCCGCCCTGCGCGTCGCGCAACCGCACGCGGATATCCGCCGTGTCCCCGGGCTTGTAGTTCGCGGGCCCGCTGTCGAGCGAGACAAACTTGTCCTGCACAGGGAACGGCGCCTCCATGATGGCCTTGGCGGCCTGGTTCCAGAATTTCTGGTGATGCAAGTCGCCGACCTCAAACCGCCAGCGCCACGATTCATCGTGCGCGGCGTAAAGCACCCGGCCCGCGCCGAAGCGGCGGAACACGAGCGCCGCGGCGCGCGACGGACCGCTCTCGGCCTCCACCCAAAGTTCCGCACCCGGCAACGCCTGCGCCGGCGCCACCCAGTGCGGTCCGCGAAAACCCGCCCACGTTTCCGAGTTCGCCACGGGGTCCGCCAGCAGCGTGAGTGGCCCCGCGCCCACCGTCTGTGGCTTCACGACCAGACGCACCGGGCTCGCGCCCAGCGGCGCGCCCTGCCAGCGCACCGGCAACAGCGGCGCAATCGGCGTGCTGAGCAGGTTCGTCAAACCCTCCTGCCGCCCGTCGATGAAGACCAGTCCGCCGCCACGCTTCTCGACGAACTCCCGAAGCCAATCCAGTTCGTCGGTGCGGACTTGCGAGCGCTGCAGGTCGCCATACACCACGAGGCTGTAGGTGAACAGAAGCTCGCGGTTCGCCGGGAACATCCCGTTCGTGAGCCCGCGCTGCCACGGGCGCTGCTCGCCGCCCGCGCCCGCGAGCAGCGCGTTCACGTCCCACCGCTGGTCGCGCTCGAGCAGGTTGCGCAGGTAGCGGAACTCCCAGCGCGGACGGCCGTCGAGCAGCAGCACCTTCGGCTTCTGCGTGATCACCGTCGTGCGAAGGGTCGCCGTGTTGTTCGTCACGTCCTTCTCGCCAGGCACGGGCGGCACCGACACTTTCAACGCGAGCGGAAGCGTGGTGAACTTGAGGTCCTTGTCGAGCTGCCGCATCCGCGCCGCCACCAGATCCTTGATCGGGAAATCAAACGGCACCGCGCGCGTGTGCTTGTTCTCGGTCGAAAGCTGCTTCTCCCACAGCACCGTGCCCTGATGCTCGATGCGCAGCGTGAACGGCGTGCCGGCGCGCATGTCGTCCTTCAACACCACTTCGCCCTGCAACCGCGCGTCCGGCGCCGTCGTCTCGGGGCCTTTCACGTCGAGCACGGCGAGATCCGGCGGCGGATGCTGCGAGCCCGTGCCGACCACAAACAACGGCACGCCGCGGTTGCCCAGCATCTTCGCGACCTCCACGGGCGACGCGCCGGAGTTGTGCTGGCCGTCGGTGAAGAGCACCACGGCCGACTTCGCGCCCCCGCGCAGCGCCGTCACCCGCTCGCGCAGCGGGTCGCCGAGATTCGTCGGCGAGTTCGTCGGTGCCAGCGGAAGTTTCTGCGGCGCCTTCTGCGAAGGATCCACGCCGCCTGCGCCGGGCAGCCACGCCGTCTCGGCCTTGTCGCCCGCGAGCGCGACCAGCTCGACCTGGTGTTCCGACGCGAGCCGGTCGAGCATGCTGTGCCCGCCGCCGAGCAGCAACATTTCGAGCCGCTGCCAGCGCGGCGTGGCGTCAAGCTTCTTGAGCGCGGCGACGACGGTTGCGTCATTCGACGCGGCCACCCGCGCCACGTGCTCGTCGAACGCCTTGCGGGTTTCCCTTTCCCACTTGCCGGCGAGGGTGACCAGCGCCGCGAGATCCTGTCCGGCCTTCCGCGCATCCCGCCCGGCGCCGGCCGCGACGAGCTTGCGCGCGGGCGTGAGCAACTCGCGTTGAAAGGTGGCGGACTGCTTGGAAATGTCCGGCCACACGGTGCCGGGGACTTTTGCAAGCTGATCCCCTGCCGCCTCCACGTGTTCCACGAAAGCCCCGGTGACGGAAGGCAGGTCGGCCGCGGAGGAGCCGGGGGGCGCAAGCGTCGCAGCCTGCGCCGCGGCGAGGCGCGAAGCAACGCCGCGCAGCGTGACGTTGAACTTCTCGGGTGGCACCCAGCCAAGTTGCTGCGCGACGAGGAGCTTGCGCGGCACCTCCATCGCCTCGTCCGTGAGGCGCATGCTTTCGGAGGTGTCCACCAACAGCAGCACGTGCGCGAGTTCGCCGACAAGCTTGCGATGGTGCAACACCGGCCCGGCGAGCATCAACACCACGAGGAACACCGCCAGGGACCGCAGCACGGGCAACAGCCACGCGAGCGCGTCGCGCCTCCCGCGCGTCTCGCGCCGATACAACCCGAACGCCAGCGCCGCGAGCGCCACCGCCAGCACCAGCCCGCTCCCCAACCGCCAGTCGCCGATGAAACGCAGGTCCGTCATGTCATCGCCTTCCAGCGAACCACTGTTGAAGCGCCAGCTCCCCGAGCAGCAACGCCAGCACCACCCACAGCAGTGGCTTCCAGATTTCGCGCCCGAACCGCCGGCCGTGGTCGCGGTCCTGGTATTCCTTGAGCGAGTTCACCACCGTCGCGCCCATCGCCTTCGCAATGGCTTCGCGCTCGGCGGGCGAGAGCGGCCTGAGGTCGGACTCCTCGCGCGACGTGTTCGCGACAAAGTGCACCGTGCTGCCGTCCGGCCCGTTCATCACGTAAAGCCCCGGCTGGCGAGCCTCGGTGAACTCCGCAGTGGCGCGCGAACCCTTTGCCGTCAGCGCCACTTCATGCCGCAAGCCCGACGGGTCGGTGAAGACGGCGACCCGCCCCGCCTCGGCCTTCGGAAAAAAGGCGGCGAGCGGCTTGCCGACCTCGACGTTGCGCGGCGGGAACACGGTCGAGGCGAGATACGTCACGAGGCGCTGCATGAGCGGCAGGTAGAATGGCTTCACCGGGAGGTCGCCCCAGTCGGCGTCGCACGCGGTCGTGCATAACATCACGCGGCCCTCGCCCACGCGGCGCTCGACCAGGAACGGGTCGCCGGACGAGAGGTTCGCGATCACGGTGAGATTCGGGTCCGGCTCGCGCGGCAGGCGCAGCTTATACCAGAGCTTGATCTGCGCGTCGGCGAGCGAGCCGTTGCGCGGGTCGTTGAACAGTTCAAGCGCGGGATGCGAGTAATGCTCCGCGACGATGCGCGCGCGCGGCGCGTGGTCATCCGGCGAACCGCCGAGGGACGCGAGTTGGAGCGGCAGAAGCTCTTCCGCGCCCTGGCGGCCGGCGAAGACAAGGTTGTGCCAGTCCGTGTTCGCGCGGTTGCCGGGAAAGATGAGCAAACCGCCGCCGTCCTTCACGAAGTCGCGCAGCGCGGCAAGCTGCACGTCCGAAATCTGCCGCACGTTGGCGAGCACGGCCACGCGCCGCTGCGCGAGCGACGCCGCGCCAAGCTCCGCCGTCGGGATCACGCGCGTCTTGATGAGGTCCGTGAGGCCGGCCTTCGCCTGCCCAAACGGCTGCAGCGCGACCTCGAGGAAATCCGTCTCGCCTTTCAGCGGCTCCGGGCTGGGGTCGCCGTTGACGAGCAGCACCGGGACTTCGTTCCACACGGGGATGCTTGCGGAAAGCGAGTTGTCGGCCTTGAGCGCGTCGGCGTCGGCGTGGACTTCGACGACGTGCGAGCCCGCCGTGTCGAAGGCCGTGGTGAACAGCACCTGCCGCTGCTCGCCGGCCGCGAGTTGGATTTGCGCCGCAGACCGCTCGCGGCCGTCCACGCGGAAATAGACGCGCAGCTCCGGATAATCGCGCTCGCCGAAGTTGCGCACGTTGGCGCGCACGTTGAGCGTCTGCCCGATGCCGAGCACGAGCCGCGAGAAGTCGAGCGACTCGACGGCCACGTTGTCGCGACCGGGCGCGCCGACGTGGAGCAGCGTCACCTGCGGGGGGAGCGGCAGCGCCTTGAGTTGCTCGACGGCGCGGGCCCGGGCCGCAGCTTGTTCGTCCGACCAGCTCACCCTTTGGAAATCCGTCAGCACGACGATCTCGCGGTTCGGCTGCTGCATCCGGCCGACTTGCGCGGCCGCGGCCTCGAGCGATTCGCCGACCTGCGCCTTGCCGTAGCCGGCGTGCAGCGTGCCGAGTTCCTTCACGAGGCGCGGGACATCGAAGCCCGCGCCGTCGAGCAGCGGCCGCGCCCCGCCCGCCATGAGCAGCACCGAGAAATCCGAGCCGCGGCCCGCGCCCTCGATGATCTTCGTGGCCGTGTCACGGGCGGTGTTGAAGTTCGCCGAGGCGCCCGCGCCCGAGTCCATCGAGTAGCTGTTGTCGAGCAGGACGACGAGCGACGCCTTGTCCGCTCCAAGCAACCGCGCCGCACCCGTGAGGACGGGCCGCGCCATGCACAGCGCGAGCACGGCGGGGATGGCGCAGCGCACGAGCAGCAGGAGCAGATGATCGAGGTTGAGGCGGCGCTGGTTCTTCTCGAACGCGGTGTTGATGAGGTGCATCGCGCCCCAGCGCACCACGCGGAAGCGGTTCTTGTTGAAGAGATGGATCAGCACCGGCAGCGAAGCCGCTGCGAGACCGCCGAGCAGAATGGCGTTGAGAAAGGTCATCCTCGCGCGAGCCGCTTCGTCAGGTAAGCCGCCAGCGCCTCGGCATACGGCTGGTCGGTGACCATCGGAACGAGGTCTATCCGGTGCCGGTGGCACCCGGCCGTGAGTTCGTCCTGGAATTTCTTGAGATTGTCCAGATACGCCGCGCGGAATTGCGCGGGCTCGATCAGCCGGAACTGGCCGGGCACTTCGAGCGAGTCAAACTTGGTCCAGCGCTTGAAGGGAAACGTGAGCTCGTCGCGGTCGAGAATCTGAAACAGCAGAATCTCGTGGCGCGCGTGCCGGAACTGCGCGAGCGCGGTGACGAGGTCCTTCACCTCGCCGAAGCAGTCCGAGAGGATGATGAGCAGCCCGCGCCGGTGGATGCGCGGGACGAGGTCGCGGAAGACGGACGCGAGCGCGGTTTCGCCGCCGGGGTGGGCGGATTGCAACTCGTCCATGAGCACGCGCAAATGGCCGACGCCGGAGCGTTGCGGGATGTAGCGGCGGAGCTTCGAGTCGAACGTGACCATGCCCACGCTGTCGCGCTGCTGGAGCATGAGATACGCGAGCGCGGCGGCGAGCCGCGTGGCGTATTGCTGCTTGGAGGGCGAGTGGTCGCCGCCGTAGGCCATCGAGCCGCTCAAATCGAGCAGCAGCGTGGCGCGCAGATTCGTCTCCTCCTCGAACTCGCGGATGTAGAAGCGGTCGGTCTTGCCGAACACCTTCCAGTCGAGGCGGCGGATTTCATCGCCCTGCACATACTGCCGGTGCTGGGCGAACTCGACGCTGAAGCCCTTGTGCGGCGACTTGTGCAGGCCGGAGAAAAACCCCTCGACGACGAGACGCGCGACGACCTGCAGATTGGAAATCTTCTGCAGCTCGGCGGGCGAAAGGAAATCCGATACGTGCGCCATCGGTCAGTCTCGCGCGGGAGTTAACCACGAAGCGACACGAATGAACACGGATTATGGAAGCGCTGATTGAACCGCGAAGACGCACAGGTCACCGGGCGGCGAACGGGCGGACTCCCGCTGCGCCTGCTTCGTGACCTTTGGGCCTCCGTGGTCCACCCATTCCGTCAAATGCGTGACGCGTCCGGCCCGGCTACCCTCCCACCTGCGTCTGGATGGCTTCGGCGATTTTCTTGGAGTGTCGGTTGAGGACGGTGGTGTCGCGGCCTTCGAGGAGGAGTCGCGCCTTGGGCTCGGTGCCCGAGTAGCGCAGCAGCACGCGCCCGCCCGCGGGCTGCACCTCGGCCTCGGCTTCCTTGATCAAGGCCATCACGCCCTTGAGCTCGGCGAAGGGGCGCTTCTCCCGCACCTTGATGTTGGTGACGACTTTCGGGAAGCGCGCCCAACCCCGGCACAAGCCGGACAGGGCGACGCCTCCCGCCTTCATGATCGAGAGCACTTGCAGCGCGGCGACGAGGCCGTCGCCGGTGGTCGAGTAGTCGCGGAAGATCAGGTGTCCGCTTTCCTCGCCGCCGAAATTGAAGCCGCCGCGCAACATTTCATCGATCACATTCTTGTCGCCGACGTCGGTGCGGACGACGCGCCCGCCGGCGGCCTGCACCGCGGCGTCGAGGCCGGCGTTGCTCATGACGGTGGTGACGAGCGTCTTGCCCGCGAGCGTGCCGTGGCCGAGCATGTCGAGCGCGACGATGGCCATGATGTCGTCGCCGTCGAGCATCGTGCCGTTTTCGTCGCACAGGAGGACGCGGTCGGCGTCGCCGTCGTGCGCGATGCCGAGGTTGGCGCCGTATTCGCGGACTTTCGAGCACAAGGCTTGCGGGTGCATGGAACCGCATTCCTTGTTGATGTTGAATCCGTCGGGCGTGTGGCCGGAGACGAAGATTTCGGCGCCGAGTTCGCGCAGCACGCAGGGCGTGGCCTTGTAGGCGGCGCCGTTCGCGCAATCCACGACGATGCGCAGGTGGTCGAGGGTCTGTCCGCGCGGGAAGGAGGTCTTGGCAAACTCGATGTAGCGGCCGAGGGCGTCGTCGATGCGGACGGCCTTGCCGACCTCGAGCGCGCTGGGCCGGATGCCCTCGACGTCGCCACTGAAGACAAGGTCCTCGATTTGCGACTCGATGGGGTCGGCGAGCTTGAAGCCGTCGGGGCCAAAGAACTTGATGCCGTTGTCATCGTAAGGATTGTGCGACGCGGTGATGACGATGCCGGCATCGGCGCGGAGGCTGCGCGTGACATACGCGACGCCGGGCGTCGGCAGCGGTCCGATGAAGAGCACGTCGACTCCCATCGAGAGGATGCCGGCGGAGAGTGCGTTCTCGAGCATGTAGCCGGAGAGCCGGGTGTCCTTGCCGATGACGATCTTGTGTTTGCCGCGGCCGCGCGAGCCGAACTCGGAGTTCTTGAAGACGTGCGCGGCGGCGCGGCCGAGCTTGAGCGCGGTCTCGGCCGTGACGGGCTCCATGTTGGCGGTGCCGCGGACGCCGTCGGTGCCGAAAAGTCGTTTCTGGGCGCTCATGGATTCGGTTGCTTGTCCGCGTTCAGCCGTGGCGCGTTGGGTTGCGCGGCGGAGATTGTGACCTCGCGGGGCTCGACGTTCAAGAGCGTGACGCCCTCGGGCAGGTGCACGACCACGGGCTTGGTCCTGCCCACGATGTCGCGAGCGTCGGTGAGATTTACAAACACTTCGAAGTCGCGCGCCCCGAGCGTGCTCATCACCTCGAATGCCGCCGTGACGGTGATGTCCACCTCGCCGGGCGCAACCGTGAATCCGCGCGCATCGCCGGGCGCCTTGAGCATCGCGACGGCAAGTTTGCGGAAGGTGCGCGCTTCCAGCGCGCTCTCGGCCTTCGCGACCGGGTCCGGCTGGCGGCTGATCTTGATCTTCACCGTGCCCCACACGACCACGGCAGCGAGCACGGACACGAGCTTCACCCAGAAATCTGTGACGATCAGGTCGCGGAGCATCGGCGGGCGGGGTCAGGGCTTGGCCGTCGCCTTCGCAGGCGGGACGGACGGCGGCGCGGCGGTGGGGCGGGCGGATTTGGCGGCGGTGAACGGGCCCGGATCGGAGTGCGGAGGCGCGGGGGCGGGCCGCTCCTTCAACCAGGCCTCGACGTGGCTTCGCAGCCATTCGAGGACGTTTTGCGGGCGGCCTTGCGGGATGAGTTCCGCGGTGAGGAACGAACGAAGCGCCTCGACCGTCACGTTCTTGGTGAACTGCCCATTGTGCGCATACGAGAGCTGGCCGGTTTCCTCGGAGACGACCACGACGAGCGCGTCGGTCTCCTCCGCAAGCCCGATGGCCGCGCGGTGGCGCGTGCCGAGCGACTTGCTCAGGTCGGGTCGCTGCGTGAGCGGGAAGATGCACGCGGCGCGGAGGATGCGGCCGTTCTTGATCACGACGCCTCCGTCGTGGATGGCGTTGTTCGGGAAGAAGATCGTCTCGAGCATCTCGGGCGTGGATTCGCAATCCACGACGATGCTGCTCTCGACGGCGTTCTGGAGGTCGATCTTCTGCTCGATGGCGATGAGCGCGCCGATGCGGACATCCGCGAGGCGCTCGACCGTCTGGATGATGACCTCGATCTTCTCGCGCTGCTCTCGCGCCGTGACAAACAGCCGCTGCGTGCCGAGCTCGGCGAGGAGTTTGCGCAACTCGGGCTGGAAGATCACGACGGCCGCAAGCGCGGACAGCGTGAGGACCGCGCTCAGCAGCCAGCTCAGCACCTCGAGCTTGAGCGCCGCCGTGACGAACGCAAGCGCCAACAGCACGAGCAACCCGTTGACGATCGGCGCGCCCCGCGTCCGGCGCAGGAAGTTGTAGGCGTAATAGATCACCACCGCGAGGAGGAGAATCTCCACGCCGTCCCGCCAGTGCTCTTTGATCGGGGTCCAGTTCATCGGATGTCCTGCGCGCCGAGGGCCTCGGCCATCCGGAGCGCCTGCGCGGTGGCCGCCACGTCGTGCGTGCGGAACACGTTCGCGCCGTCGCGCGCCGCCGTCACCGTGCATGCCAGCGCCGCCGGAAGCCGCGCCGCAACGCCAGCGCCGAGGAGTTGCCCGAGGAATGACTTGCGGGAGACTCCGACCAGCAACGGGCGCCGGTGCTTTGTAAACCGCGGAATGGCCGCGAGCAATTTCAAATTGTGCCCCACCGTCTTCCCAAAGCCGATGCCGGGGTCAAGCGCCAGTTGTTCCGCCGCCACGCCGTGCGGCGCGAGCCACCGCAACCGCTCCGCGAAGAACCCGTCCACTTCGGCCGCCACGTCGGCATAGGCCGGGGCGCGCTGCATGGTTTGCGGCGTGCCTTGCATGTGCATGACCACGTAACCCGCGCCGGCTTCGGCGACGACCCGCGCCATCGCGGGGTCGGCGCGGCTCGCGGCGATGTCGTTGACGATGCTCGCGCCGGCGCCGAGCGCGGCGCGCGCGACCGCGGGCTTTTGAGTGTCGATGGAGAGTGGGATGCTCACGCGCGCGGCGAGCTGGCTGATGACGGGAAGCACGCGGCGAAGTTCCTCGGCCTCGGAGACGGGTTCCGCGCCGGGGCGCGTGGATTCTCCGCCGATGTCGAGCATGTCGGCGCCCTCGCCGGCGAGTCGCAGTCCGTGGGCGACGGCTTTGTCCGCGTCGAGGAACTGCCCGCCGTCCGAGAAGGAGTCCGGCGTGACGTTCACGATGCCCATCACCAGTGCGGGACGGGGGAACCGGAATTCAAACGATCGGGCGCGCCAAAGCACGGGGTGACTTCAACAAATCGGGCGCGGCGTGTCAGCCCGCAAGCCGGTCAGAACCCCGAGCCCGGCAGGTCTTCGAGTTTCACCGCTCGGGCGAAGTTTGTGACCTTGATCTCCGCGACCTCGACCGTCTGCACCGCGTAGCCGAAGTCGAGGTTGAGCATCGCCTTGCCCGAAGCGTAGTCGGCGGCGACGCGCGCGGGCACCTGCACCTTCGTCCACTTGGCGCCGATGGAAAGTTCCTGCGCGATGCTGTGCTCGACGCCGCCCTCGGGGATGCCGAAGTAAACGAGAAACTCCGACGTCGTGCCCGCGGCCTTGGACTCGACGCAGCGCGCCCAGAAACTCGCGAGGACGATGTCGCCTTCCTTCGCGTCCGCGCTGGTCAGCGTGCTGAGCTGGACGGTCCACGGATTGGCGGGGATTTCCTTCACCGTCACGCGGATGGCCTGCTTGAAGGCCTGGTCCCCGACGTCCACGGTCTTGAATTCGCCCGAGGGCTTCGGGCCGGCGTGGCGGCGGGCGGCCTTGAGCGTGTCGGCGGGCAGCAGGGATTTGCCGTCGGGCAGTTTCTTGTCGGCAGCCACCGCGCACGTCATGAGCGCGGCGAGTGTGCAGGCTAGTGTGAGTTTCGGTTTCATGGACGTGGGTTGAGCGACGGGCAGAAACTGGCAGGCCACCCGCGGGATTTCAAGGGCGTGTCGGCGCACAAACTCCCTGGGCGCGAATCACCCGCGGCTACTTCAACGCGGTTTCGATCATTTTCTTGAAGTCCGCCGTGGACGCCTTGCCGAGGTCCTTCGGCGCGGTGAGCCGGATGAAGATGCTGCCTTCGTTCGCCTCGACGATTGCTCCCAGCAGCATGTGGTCCTTCATCGGCGTGAAGGGGCCGCCCGGTTGGCCGCTCTTGTAGGTTCCCTCGGCGGTGACGTAGGTGACCTTCGTCTTGCCGACCGTGGCTTCCTCGGTCTTCGCGTTGATCTTCTCGCGCGGCTCCTCGAACTGCCCGAACCAGCGGTCCACGTTCGCCTTCACGCCGCCGCCGCCGCCCGCGCCAAAGTAGAAGAAAATCACGTCGCCGCTCTGCTTGGTCTTGGCATCGGTGACCTTGAGTTGCGCGGCGCGCATCTTGGAAGTCGTCTCGACCCACTCCCACCCCGCCGGGCGCTTGAACGTGAGGTCGCTGACCTTGAACGACTCGGGCGCCGCCGTCGCGCGGACGGCGGAGAAGGAAACGAGGCAGACGAGGAGCGCGGCGTGAATGAGTTGTTTCATGGCGGCTTGGTAACGGCGGCGCGGCGCGATGTCAACGCGGGACCCTCGTGGCCGGCCTCAGCGGTTCGCCAAGAACTCCATCGAAGTCAGCAGCGCCCACGCGTAATGACCGATGGCGCGGCCGCGGCCGGCTGACTTTTTTCAAGCCACTTCGCGACCTCGGCGTTCTTCCCCGCCGCCGGGCCGCGCGCGCGGGAGCTTCAAGCCCGAACACGCCCGCCTTGCCCCGCCCGCGCGCGCGCGGCTAGACTGCGGCCCGCATGAAGGTCCCGTTTGATTCCATCGAAGCCGTCCTCGCCGACCTGCGCCGCGGGCGCATGGTCATCGTCGTGGACGACGCGGACCGCGAGAACGAGGGCGACCTCATCATGGCGGCGGAATTCGCCACGCCGACCGCGGTGAATTTCATGGCCAAACACGGCCGCGGGCTCATCTGCGTGCCGACGACCAGCGACCGGCTCAAGCAACTCGGCATCGAGCGCATGGTCACGCAAAACCGCGAGACCTTCCGCACCGACTTCCAGGTGAGCGTGGACGCCGCCACGGGCGTGACCACCGGCATCAGCGCCGCCGACCGCGCGCGCACCATCGAGGTCATGGCCGGGCCGACCGCCGTGCCCGAGGACCTCGTGCAGCCTGGCCACGTCTTCCCGCTGCGCGCCAAACCCGGCGGCGTGCTCCAACGCGCCGGCCACACCGAGGCCGCCGTCGACCTCGTCAAGCTCGCCGGCTGCCGTCCCATCGGCGTCATCTGCGAAATCATGGACGACGACGGCGAAATGGCCCGCCTCCCCGCCCTCCTCAAGTTCTCCCGCCGCCACAAGCTCCGCATCTACTCCATCGAGCAGCTCATCCAGCACCGGCGGCAGCGCGAGCGCCTCGTCGAGCGCGTCGAAGTGGTGAAACTCCCGACCGAGTTCGGCGACTTTGACCTGCACCTCTACCGCTCGGCGACCGACGGCCAGCACCACGTGGCGCTCGTGAAAGGCGAAGTCGCCGGCGCGCGCAACGTCCTCGTGCGCGTCCACAGCGAATGCCTCACCGGCGACGTCTTCGGCTCGCGCCGCTGCGACTGCGGCCCGCAACTCCACGAAGCCATGCGCCGCGTCGCCGCCGAAGGCGCCGGCGTCGTCGTTTACATGCGGCAGGAGGGCCGCGGCATCGGCCTCGCCCCCAAAATCCGCGCCTACAAGCTCCAGGAACGCGGCCTCGACACCGTCGAAGCCAACCTCAAGCTCGGCTACCCCATGGACCTCCGCGAATACGGCCTCGGCGCGCAAATCCTCTGCGACCTCGGCATCCAAACCATCCGCCTCCTTACGAACAACCCCAAGAAGGTCGTCGGCCTGCACGGCTACGGCATCGAAATCGTCGGCCAGCTCCCGCTCAAGATTCCCGCCAACCCGCACAACGAAGGCTACCTCAAGGCCAAGCGCGACAAACTCGGCCACTTGATCTGAATCCGGCATCCCATGCTCAAGAAACCCGCCCCGGCACGCCGCGCCCCGCCCGCGCCCATCGCCATCGTCGCGTCCGAATACAACCGCCGCTACGTCGACGCCATGCTCCGCGCCGCGCGGGCCGAGCTTCAGAAGGCCGGCGCGCGCGACGTGTGCGTCGTGCGCGTCCCCGGCGCGTTCGAGATCCCCGTCGTCGCCGCCGCGCTCGCGCAATCCTCCACGTGGTCCGCCATCGTGTGCCTCGGCGTCATCCTCCGCGGCGAAACCACCCACGCCCAGCACATCGGCGAAGCCGTCACGGCCGAACTGGCCCGCCTCCAGACCGCCCACGGCGTCCCCGTCATCCACGAAGTCCTCCTCCTCGAAACCGAGGCGCAAGCCAGGGCGCGATGCCTCGGCAAAACCTTCAACCGCGGCGCCGAGGCCGCCCGCACGGCGCTCCAGATGGCGCGCGTGATGGCCGGCCTGCGCAAGCGCGAGGCCGCGGCGCAACCTCGACCGGCTTGAACCCCGACTTCACTGCGGCGTGAGGTCGCGCGCGCCGAGGCCGGCGATGGCCTTGGCGAGAGCGCGCCCGCCGAGCACGGCGGCGCCCGCGGCGGAGGCGTCAAGCGCGGGAATCCTTCGAGCTACTTGGTGATCACTTCGTCGAGGTTGAGCAGCAGGCTGCAGAGGGAGGTCCACGCGGCGTGCTCGGCGGGGTCGAGGGATTCGTCGCGCGGGGATTCGCCGACCTTGAGCAGCTTGAGCGCGGCGGCGTGGTCCGCCGCGAACGGGCCGCGGAGTTTCTCCAGCCGGGAGGCGAGCAGCTTCGCCTCCGGCGCGGCGGGCTTGCGCGCGGTGGCGAGGCGGAAGGCGGACTCGATGCGCGCGTCGGTGGTGGGCGCGGACTTCAACACGCGCTGGGCCATCGCGCGCGCGGCCTCGACGAAGGTGATGTCATTGAGCGTGACGAGCGCGTGGAGCGGGGTGTTGGTGCGCGGGGACTTGACGGTGCAGTTCTGGCGCGTGGCGACGTCGAAGAACATCGTCGGCCCGATGATGCGCCGCCAGAAAACGTAGAGGCTGCGGCGGTAGAGCGCCTCGCCGTGGTCCTGTTTGTAGGTCTTGTTGCCGAAGGTGGCCTCTTCCCACACGCCGGCGGGTTGATACGGGTTCACGGGCGGCCCGCCGGGCTTGTCCACGAGCAGCCCGCCGAGCGCGAGCGCCTGGTCGCGGAGCATCCACGACGGCAGCCGGTGGCGCGGGCCGCGCGCAAGCAGGCGGTTCTCCGGGTCGCGCTCGAGCAGCGCGGGCGTCACGCGCGAGGACTGCCGATACGCCGCGCTCATCACGATCAGTTTGTGGAGGCGCTTCACGTCCCAGCCCGTGCGGACGAATTCCGTCGCGAGCCAGTCGAGCAGTTCGGGGTGGGACGGCTTTTCGCCCTGCACGCCGAAGTCTTCGCTGGTCTTGACCAGGCCGATGCCGAAGAAGAGCTGCCACGCGCGGTTGACGGTGACGCGCGCGGTGAGCGGGTGGTCCGCGGCGACGAGCCATCGGGCGAGGTCGAGGCGCGAGAGCCTGGCGCCTGGATTTGTGGAGCGGACGGCGAGGCTCGCGGGGAAGGCGGGCGCGACCTTGTCCTCGGTCGGCTTGTTGTAGAGGCCGCGCACGAGCAGGAACGTGTCGCGCGGCTTCGGCATCTCCTCCATCACCATCACGCGCGGGATCGTGCGGTTGAAGTCGTCGCGGGATTCCACCGCCTTGACGAGCGCGGCGAGCGCGGACGAGTAGGCGGCGGGCTCCTTGTCCTTGTAGAGCTTTGCGAGCCCGCGCAATTGGGTGAGGTTTCGGGCCGCGCCCTTCTGCTTGAGCGCGGCGGACGGCTCGGCGGCGAAATCTTTCGCCACCGGCGAGTCGGACGCGGGCTTGCCCGCGGGGCGCGGGAACACGGCGAGTTCCAACTCGTCCACCTCGCCGCCGACGCGCGCGACGTCCTGCCGCAACTGCTCGAGGCGCGCGGTCTGCTCCGGCGTGACGAAGTCCATCACGGGCGCGGTCTGCCCCGAGCCGCCGCCGCCGGCGACGGGCGTGCCGTTGAAGAAGGCGAACAGGCCGTAGTAATCGCGCATCGTGAGCGGGTCGAACTTGTGATCGTGGCAGCGCGAGCAGCCGATCGTCACGCCGAGCCAGACGGTCGCCGTTGTTTCGAGCTGGTCGAAGATGTAGTCCACGCGGTTCTCCTCGGCGATGCGCCCGCCCTCGCCGTTGATCATGTGGTTGCGGTTGAAGCCGGTGGCGAGCTTCTGCTCGCGCGTCGCGCCGGGCAGGAGGTCGCCCGCGAGCTGCCAGGTGGTGAACTGGTCGAACGGCATGTTGTCGTTCAGCGCCTGCACCGCCCAGTCGCGCCACGGCCACATCGTGCGCTCGCCGTCGCCCTGGTAGCCGTTGGAATCCGCGTAGCGCGCGGCATCGAGCCAGTCCCACACCATGCGCTCGCCGTAGCGCGGCGACTGGAGCAGGCGGTCCACGGCCTTCTCGTAGGCTTCGGGCGAAGGGTCCGCGAGGAACGCGTCCACCTCCGCGGGGGTCGGCGGAATGCCCGTGAGATCGAGCGTGACGCGGCGGAGGAGCGATTCGCGCGGCGCCTCGGGCGACGGGTTGAGCTTCTCCGCCGCGAGCCGGGCGAGGATGAAGTGGTCGATCGGGTTGCGGATTTCCAGCCTCGAGCCTTGGACCTTGAACCGCGAAGTTTGAACCACGGGAACCGCGGGCCGTTGCGGCGGGACCCACGCCCAGTGCGCCGACCACTTCGCGCCGTCGGCGACCCAACGGCGCAGCGTCTCGACTTGCGCGGCCGACAGCTTGCGCTTGGACTCGGGCGGCGGCATCACGTCGTCCGGATCCTTCGCCGCGACGCGCCGGATGAGTTCGCTCTGCGACGGCCTGCCCGGAATGATCACGGGGTCCTTCGTGCGGAGCGCGCCCTCGCGCGTGTCGAGGCGCAGCTTCGCCTTGCGCGTCTGTTCGTCGGGTCCGTGGCAGGTGAAGCAGTTGTCGGAGAGGATCGGCAGCACGTCGCGGTTGAAGTCCGGCGCGCCGCGCGTCGCGGCGTCCGCGCCGGCGCACGCGAGCCACGCGGCCAGCGCGGTCCCAAGCCGGAGCCGGGCGCGCCCGGCGCACGGGCGGGAAAGGCAAGGCGTCATGGCAGACAGGCAATCTCGACGACGCCCCACCGTAACGCATTCGCGGCGCGGGCGGACAGAGATTTGCGATTCGAGTTGCGGCTTGGCGGCGCGCGCGGTTCGGTTTCAAATGGGCGCCGACACGTTGCCGCGCCGTGACTCCCACCCGCCATATCGCCGTTGACCTCGGGGCCGAAAGCGGCCGCGTGATGCTCGGCACCGTCGGCACGAACAGCCTGTCGATCGAGGAAATCCACCGCTTTCCCAACACGCCGCTGAGGACCGAGGCGGGGCTGCACTGGAACATTCCCGCGCTCTTCAGCGGCGTCCGGGAAGGTCTCTGCAAGGTCACGGAGCGCGGGCTTCCGGTCGCCAGCGTGAGCTGCGATTCGTGGGGGCTCGACTACGTGCTGCTCGACGCGTGGAACCGCATGATCGAACCCGTCTTCCACTACCGCGACTCGCGCACGCAGGCCGGCGTCAAGATCCTGCTCGAGAAGATGAAATGGGAGGCGATCTTCGCCGAGACGGGCGTGCAGTTCATGCCGATCAACACCGCGTTCCAACTCGCGGCGGAGACGCCGATCCGCATCACGCGCGCCGCGAAGCTGCTGCCCATCGGCGACGCCTTCAACTGGATGCTCAGCGGCGTGGGCTGCGCCGAGGTTTCGCTGGCCAGCACGACGCAGCTCTACAAACCGCGCGCGCGCGCATGGTCGCCCACGATGCTCAAGGCCGTCGGCATCGCGCCGGTGAAGATGCCGCCGCTGGCCACGGCCGGGACGCGACTCGGCAACCTGCTCCCCAAGCTCGCGGAGGAAACCGGCCTCGGTCCCATCGAAGTCATCGCCACGTGCTCGCACGACACCGCGGCCGCCGTGGCCGCCACGCCCGTCGCGTCGAAACCCGGCGCTCCCGCGCAGCGATTCGGCACGCCGAACTGGGCTTATCTCAGCTCCGGCACATGGTCGTTGATGGGCGTGGAAGTCGCCGAGCCGGTCATCACGGACATGAGCCGCTCGCTGAACTTCACCAACGAGATCGGCTTCGCCAACTCCGTGCGGCTGCTCAAGAACCTCAGCGGCCTCTGGCTCGTGCAGGAGTGCCGGCGCTCGTGGGCGCGCGCGGGCAAGGAACTCGACTACGACGCACTCACCAAGCTCGCCGCCGGGGCCAAACCCTTCGCGTCGCTTGTCAATCCCGCCGACCCGCGCTTCCTCGCGCCCAGCGACATGCCCGCGGCGATCTCCGAGTTTTGCGACGCGACCGGGCAGGCCGCGCCCGGCACGTTCGGCGCGTATGTCCGCTGCGTGCTTGAGAGCCTCGCGCTGCTTTACCGCCGCACGCTGCGCGAGATCGAACTGCTCACCGGCACGCGCGTCGGCGTGCTGCACGTCGTCGGCGGCGGGAGCAAGAACGACCTGCTGAACCAGTTCACCGCGAACGCCTGCGGCGTGCCCGTGCGCGCCGGTCCGTCCGAGGCCACGGCGATTGGAAACGTCCTCGTGCAAGCCATCGCCACCGGCACGCTCTGCTCGCTCGAAGCCGGGCGCGACCTGGCCTTGCGCTCCTCCAACATCCGCACCTTCGCCCCGCGCGACCGCGCCGAGTGGGACCGCGCGGCGGCACGGTTTGGCAAACTCCGGGCTTGAACGAGCGCACCATCATCATCGTCGGCGCCGGGATGTTCGGGGTGACGGCGGCCATCGAGCTGCGGCGGCGCGGGTGGCGGGTGACGCTGCTTGACCCGGGGCCGATTCCGCGCGCGACCGCGGCGTCGAACGACATCAGCAAGGTCGTGCGCGCGGACTACGGCGCGGATGACCTCTACACGGCGCTCGGCGAGGTGAGCCTCGCGGGCTGGCACTTGTGGAACCGGCAGCAGGGCGAAGTGTTGTATCACGAGGACGGTTTCCTGCTCATGCGCCGCGATGCGATGGAGCCGGGCGGCTTCGAGCATGAGAGTTTCGCGCGGCTCGCGCAGCGGGGCTTCCCGCTGCGGCGGCTCGATGCAGCGGCGCTCGGGCAACAGTTCCCCGCGTGGGCTTCGGAGAACTTTCCCGACGGCTACCTGAGCGTGCGCGCGGGCTGGGTCGAGAGCGGCCGGGTCGTAACGCGGCTCGCGCGGGAGGCGAAGGAAGTGTGCGTGATCGTCCGCGAGGGCGCGGGCTTCGCGCGGTTGCTCGAACACGGCTCACGGGTCGCCGGCGTCGTCACGACCAGCGGCGAGGCATGGCGCGCGGATGTCGTGCTCGTCGCCGCGGGCGCGTGGACGCCGACGCTGCTGCGGCACTTGGGCGGCGTGATGTGGGCGACGGCGCAGCCGGTGTTCCACTTCAAGGTCGCGAATCCCGCAGCGTGGCAGCCGCCGCGGTTTCCCGTGTGGGCCGCGGACATCTCGCGCACGGGCTGGTATGGATTCCCCGCGCTCGCGGACGGCACGCTCAAGGTCGCAAACCACGGTCCCGGCCGCCGCGTGGAGCCTGACGAGCCGCGCGCCGTGTGGCCGGGCGAGGAGGAGCGCTTCCGCGAATTCCTGCGGGGGACGTTTCCCGCGCTCGCCGACGCGCCGGTGCTGCTGAGCAAGACCTGCCTCTATTGCGACACGTTCGACGGGAATTTCTGGATGGGTCACGACCCTGCGCGTCCCGGGCTTGTGGTCGCGGCGGGCGACAGCGGGCACGGGTTCAAGTTCGCGCCGGTGATGGGCGGCCTCATCGCGGACGTGGTGGAGGAGAAGCCGAACCCGTTCACGACCCGCTTCGCGTGGCGCGAGCGAAACGCCGCCGCAACGGAAGGCGCGCGGGCACAGTGACGCTGTCCACGCCGCGCCGACTGGCGGAGCCTCACTGGTATTCGTAGCCGATGTGGAAGGTGACGCGCCCGTCGGGAAGCTGGCGGATGTTGGTGATGTGGACCGGCAATCCGCCGCCGAGTTGCGAGCGGCTCGAGGGCGTGGTGAACGGCGTGTAGGCGTCGTTGGCCTTGCTCGGAAACGGCACCGAGGTCGGGAACACGCGCGGACCGCTCGGGCCCTCGACGCCGTGGGATTCCTCGAGGATGACGCGCGAGCCGACGATGCGCCAGATGAGCAGCCCTTCGCCGGGCAGCGCCTTGTCGAACCCGATCTTCCGCCGGTTCTCGATGAGCAGATACTCGCTGGCGTCGGGCCGCACGAGCACCTTGTAGCACTCGTTGGTCGTGCCCTGGATGGGGGAGAGGATGAGCTTCTGCTTCACGGTCGGGTCAATGACTGCGGGCTTGAGCCAGCCGAGGCGTTCCTTGCACCACGCGCCCATGTGCTGCGGACGGCCCGCGCCGGTCTGATTGGACATCGCGCACCAGTTGCCGAGGCCTTCCGAGCCGGGATTCTCAGGCCGCGCGTAAAGATCGGGCAGGCCGAGCATGTGTCCGAACTCGTGGCAGAAGACGCTGATGTTCTGCATTGTGCGGGCGATCTCGCGGTTCGTGCTGCTGCCGCTGCCGCCACCGAATCGCGCGCCGCCCAACCCGCCGCCGATGCCGCCGCCGGGCGACCCCTCGCCCTCGGGGCAGATGAAGTAAGGCCAGCTCTTGCCCTTGAAGCTCACGCTCGCGCGGTGCGGCCAGTAGAGGCTGCCGCGGTTCGCCGTCGAGAAGCGCGAGCCGGCGTAGATGAACATCGCGCCGTCGAATTCCTTCAGCGCGTCCGCGCCCTCGCGCTTCACAAGCGCGTCCATCGCCTCGACGAGGAACTGCGTCTTGGCCGTCTGCGTCGCGGTCTGCCCGTAGTCGGCGCGCTTCTTGGAGACTTCGATCCAGTCGAAGACCTTGCCCTCGACGCGGAGTTTGCCGCAGGAGAGCTCGAGGTAATAGTCGTTCAAGCTGCCGTAAGTCGGCTGCCCGGTCGCGTTGGTCTTGTTGTAGGTCCCCGTGCTGAAGAACGAGTCCGCCCACGCCTTGGTGGTGATCTTCTCGTTGTGCTTCACGTCGGGATACTCGACGAGGATCACGGCCATCCGATACAGGTCCTTCTTCCATGTCGTGCGGGTCGGGTCGAAGATCGAGCGCGGGTCGTTGCCCTCGGTGTCCGCGGCGAGTTCCACCTTCACGCTCTGCTCCATGTTGTCGCGCCGGTAAACGAGCGTGACGGTGTCGCCGGGATTCTTGTCGGCAAGGTTGTCGGTGAGACTCGACGCTCCGCTGAGCGAAATGCCGTTCACCTTGAGGATCACGTCGCCGGATCTCAGACCGGCTTTCTCCGCGGGTGAATTGGAACTGACGCGCGAGATGGGGATGCCTTCCTCGTCGCCGCCCGTGCCCATGGTGATGCCGATGATGGGACGCTGCGCCCCCATCTTCATCGGGCGGCTCGTGGCGCCGAGCGTGGCCACGAGCTCGATGGACTTGTTCTTGCGCTTGACGTTGACGAGCAGCGGTTCGCCGGGCGGCTTGGCCTGGAGGTAGTCGCGCATGTCGTCAACGGACTTGATCATCGTGGCGCCGAGTTTCACGACCTGGTCGCCGGGCTGGATGCCGGCCTTGGCCGCGGGCGTGTCCGGGCCGACATCAAGGATGATCACCTTGCCGCTGCGATCGGCGTGCGCGTTGACGCCGAGATAACCGGTGTTCTGCGGCGCGGCGTTCGTGTTGGCTTTCTTGATCTCGGTGGTGATCGCGGTCGCGACGGTCTTGTAGTCGGAGAGATCGGGCGGCTTCGCGGCGGGTTCGGCCGCGGCGGCACCGAGTCGCGCCGGGGCAAGCGCGAGGGCGGCGGCGGAGCAAAGGGCAGGCAGGAGGAGGCGTGGCTTGTTCATGGCGGCGGCGCAGATTTGCAAAGGGTGACGCGGAAATCAACGCCCGCGCCCTGGAAAAGTTGCGGGACGGCATTGCGGTTGAATTCGCCCCGGCCTCCGCTTAGCTTGCGCCCACATGCTCGCGGACCGGCATTACATGAGGGAAGGGCGCGGACGACTGCGGTGGAGCGTCTCCGCCATCCTGATGCTCTCGCTCGTGGTGATCTTCGCGATGCAGTGCATCAACGTCGTGCATCTCCGCACTCCCGCCGAGGACTGGCTCGCGCTGACCCACGACGGGATGCGCCGCGGCTTCGTGTGGCAACTGCTGACGTTTCAGTTCCTGCACGGTGGCCTGCTTCACCTGTTGGGAAATCTCCTCGGGCTGTTCTTCATCGGCCGGGTGGTCGAGCAGTCCCTCGGCTCGCAACGATACCTGCTGGTCTACCTCGGCGCCGGCGTGATGGGCGGCGTGCTGCAAGGCGCGCTCATGCTGGCGTTCCCGCGCTACTTCGCCCCGATGATGTATGGCGCCTCGGCGGGCGTGAGCGGGCTCTTCGCGGTGTTCGCGCTGCTCGACCGCGAGACCGAAGTGCGATGGAACTTCCTCATTCCTGTCCGCGCGATGACGTTGCTCTGGATTTACACCGGCATGTCGGTGTTCTTCACGCTGGTGCCCGCGGACCACGTCGCCCACGCGGCGCACCTCGGCGGCATCCTTGGCGGATGGCTGTTCATCCGGCTCGGCTGGCATCGCGACTTCCAGCCGCTGCCGCTGGAAGGCGGGTGGGAGTGGTTGCGCGCCTCGTTCCGTCGCAAGACCACGCGGCGCGTGCAGCGCTCCGCGCCTTCGAAACCGGACGTCGCAGACATCCCGGTGGAAGAACTCGTGCCCGACTTCATCAGCAGCGAAGTGGATCCGATCCTCGACAAGATTTCCGCGAAGGGCATCCACAGCCTCACCGAGCGCGAGCGAAAAACCCTCGAGGCCGCGCGCAAAAGGATGTCGCGCCGGTGACGCGCACGCCTCGGCGACGCGCACACAAACCACTACGTCGAGATACTCGCCGGCAAGGAACCTCCCAACTACTCCGCCGTCGTGCGGCTGGAGTTTCCGAAGTCCGAGAAGCCCGAGCCGTGGCTCGTCGAGGCGCGCTACAATTCGAGCGGCGAGGAAGGCCGGCGCAAGAAGTTCAGACACGACCCCCTGGGGCGCGACGGGGACCCCGCCAGCCGGCTCGAATCCTCCGGGCTGCCGGGCCATGTCCACGTCTCGGCCACGCCGCGCGTGGCGCTCGACGGCGAATCCCGATTCACCGACCGCGGCGTCATCCATGCCAAGGGCGTCGGCGAAATCACCACGCACTTCCTCGAAGACCGTGCGGCTTGAGCGTGGCGCTTGCCACTCGCGCGGCCCGCCGGTAGTTTGTTCCGCATGAAGACGCCCCGCCTGCTCGCCGCGTTGCTCGCACTTTCGGCCGGCCCCGCAGCCGCGGATGAACTCCAACTCCGCGACAAGGCCGCCATCACCGGGCGCATCCTCGCCGAGAAACCCGACCTCGTCGTCGTGGACGTCGGCTACACCGTGCTGCTCGTGCCGCGCAAGGACGTGATCAGGATCACCCGCGAGTCGGACCCCAAGTCCGCGAAGCCCGTGACTTCCTCCGGCACAAGAAAACCGGCGGCAGGCTCGACCCACACGACCGCGACCGTGACGGGGACTTCCGTTCGGACCGGCCTTTACACGCTCGGCGACGGGACGGGGGCGGAGCGATCCGTGCGCGAACTCGTCGCGCAAATTGGCGAGGCCGTCGTGCAAGTGCGCACGCCGGGCGGGCTCGGTTCGGGGTTTTTCCTCAACGAGGACGGCTTCCTCATCACCAATTTCCATGTGATCGAGAGCGAGACGCAGATTTCCATCGAGGTCTATCACCAGCGCGGCGGCCAGCTCGAGCGCGCGCTCTACAAGCAGGTGCGCATCGTGGCGATGAACAAGTTCGCCGACCTCGCGCTGCTCAAAGTCGAGGACAAGGACGCGCCGAAGTTCAAGCCCGTGCCGCTGGGCGACACCGCGGTGCTGGGGCAGGGCGAGCGCGTGTTCGCCGTCGGCAGCCCGCTCGGGCTCGAGCGCACCGTCACCGAGGGCATCGTGAGCACCAAGACGCGGCAGATGCAGGGCTCGCTCTTCCTCCAGACCACGGCGCAAATCAACCCCGGCAACTCCGGCGGACCGCTCTTCAACTTGCGCGGCGAGGTTGTGGGCGTGACGAACATGAAGCTCACTTTTGGCGAGGGGCTCGGCTTCGCCATTCCCGTGGATCAGGTAAAATACTTCCTCGACCACCGCGACGCCTACGCTTACGACGCCGACAATCCGAGCAACGCCTACCGTTACCTCGCCCCGCCGAGCCGGGCGATCAAGGAATCCACAGGGACGAAGTGAAGTGTCGGGGAACCGGCATCCCGCCTGTTTCACGGCTGCGCAATCCAGCCGCCGCCGAGAACCACGTCCCCGTCGTAGAACACGCAGGCCTGACCCGGCGTGACCGCGCGTTGCGGCGTGTGCAACCTCACCGTGGCGCAATCCGCCGCGCCGGGCGTGACGGTCGCCGCGCAACCGGGATGGTTGTAACGAATCTTCGCCATCACCTCCATCGGCCCCGGCGGCGCGTCCCACGGAATCCAATTGCAGCGTTCCACCGTGAGCGTGTCGCGTTCGAGCATCGAGTCGTCGCCGACCACCACACGGTTGCGTCCGGCGTCGAGCTCGATCACATAGAGTGGCGTCGCGGAGGAAATCCCGAGCCCCTTGCGCTGGCCTATGGTGTAAAACGCCACGCCCTCGTGATGCCCGAGCACGCGGCCGCGCGTGTCCACGATTTCGCCGCGGTGCTTCGCGGCCAGTTTCGCGTCGAGCAGGAACTTCCCGTAGTCGCGGTCCGGCACGAAGCAAATCTCCATGCTCTCGTCCTTCTCCGCCGTCTTGAGCCGGCACCCGCGGGCGACGCCGCGCGTGTCGGCCTTCGTCCTTTCCCCGAGCGGGAAAATCACCCGCTCAAGCTGCCGCTGCTTGAGCGAGAAGAGGAAGTAGCTCTGATCCTTGCGGAGGTCGCGCCCGCGCTTGAGCAGCGTGCGCCCGCTGGCGGGGTCCCTTCCGGTGCGCGCGAAGTGTCCCGTCGCGAGCCACGCCGCGCCGAGCTGGTCGGCGCGGGTGAGCAGCGTGCCGAACTTCAGGCGCTCGTTGCACATCACGCACGGGTTCGGCGTGCGGCCGGCCTTGTATTCCTCGGCGAAGTAGCTGATGACCGCGCGCTGGAATTCCGCCGCCTCGTCGATGAGGTAGTAGGGAATGCCGAGCTGATGCGCGACCGCGCGCGCGTCCTTCACCGCCTCGGGGCCGCAGCAGCGGTCCTCCGCGCGATTCACGCAGTCCTGCGGCCAGAGCTTGAGCGTCACGCCCACCACGTCGTAGCCCTGCTCCTTGAGCAACGCCGCCGTCGCGGAGGAATCCACCCCGCCGCTCAATCCCACGAGCACCCGGTTGTGTTTGGCTTCCGGCACGCGCGGATCCTACCTCGCGCCGCTTGACCTGGCACGGGCTTTTCGCGAAACAAGTCGCATGCACCGGACCGTTCTGCTGCCCGCGCTCGCCTCGCTCCTGATCCCCGGGCGGGCCGGCGCGCAGGCCGAGGGCAAGGTGGCCTTCGCGCGCGACATCGCGCCCATCCTGCAAACGAAATGCGTGACCTGCCACGGGCCGGAAAAGCAAAGGGGCAACTATCGGCTCGACTCCTTCGAGGCGCTGCTCAAGCCCGGCGCCAGCAAGCGCGCGCCCGTCGTGCCGGGCAATCCTGCGTCGAGTCACCTGTTCGAATTGCTCACGGCGAAGGACGCGGATGACCGCATGCCGCAGAAGGATGACCCGCTGCCCGCCGCGCACCTCGCGCTCGTCGGGCGGTGGATCCGGGAGGGCGCGGCCTTCGATGCCGCCGACCGGCGCGCGCCGCTCGCGGCGATCATCCCGCGCGCGCCACATCCGGAGCCGCCCGCAGCCTACAAGCTCCCGCTGCCCGTCCTCGCGCTGGCCTTCAGTCCCGACGGCGCGCAACTCGCGTCCGGCGGATACAACGAGGTTCTCCTCTGGAACGCCGACGACGGCAAACTGCTGCGCCGCATCCGCGGCGTCGCGCAACGAACCCACGCGCTTGCGTGGAGTCCCGACGGCGCATTGCTTGCCGTCGCCGGCGGCGATCCCGGCCAGCTTGGGGAACTCGCCCTCATCGACACGAAGAAGGGCGAACTCGCGCGCGTGCTCGCCACGCTTCCTGACGTGGTGCTCGACGCGAAGTTCAGCCCCGACGGCTCGCGGCTGGCCATTGGCGGGACGGACAATTCGATCCGGGTGATCGAGGTCGCGGGCGGCCGCGAACCGTTGCGCATCGACCAGCACGCCGACTGGGTGATGGCCGTCGCGTGGAACCACGACGGGTCGCAGCTCGCCTCCGCGAGCCGCGACCGCAGCGCGCGGCTGTTCAACGCAAAGACCGGCGCGATCGAGCACAGCTATCTCGGTCACAACGCCGGCGTCTCCGCCGTCGCCTTCAGCCCGGACGGCAGGACCGTCTACTCGGCGGGCCGCGACAAGAAAATCCACGCGTGGGCGGCGAAGGATGCGCAGAAGATCTCGGAGATCACGGGCTTCGACGATGACATCCTGCGGCTCGTCGTCGCGGGTGGCAGTGTGTGGACGTGCGGCTCCGACAAACAACTGCGCCAGCACGCGCTCCAGGGCGCGTCGCTCGTGCGCGCCTACAGCGGCCACGCCGACTGGGTTTATTCCGTCGCCGTGCACCCGGCCACCAAGCGCGTCGCCACCGGCAGCCATGACAGCCGCGTCCGCATGTGGAATTCCGACGACGGCACGCTCGTCACGGAATTCAGCGCGTCTCCCGGCTTGCCCGCCGCGGGCCGGTAGCCGGCGGTGATTGCCTTTGGCCGCGTCCCGCCGTTAACCTTCCGCCATGAAAGTCACCAAGCTCCTCCACACGCGCTACCGGCTCAACGACCTCGAGCGCTCCGTGAGATTCTACAAGGACGTGCTCGGCCTCGACGAAGTCCGCCGCCACAAGTCGCCCCGCGGGTCGGAGCTTGTGTTCTTGAAGGCGCCACAAAGCGAGGAGACGATCGAGCTGTGTCATTTCCCCAACAGCGGGCCGGTGGAGGTGCAGGCGGACCTCACGCACGTGGCGTTCGAGGTGCCGAGCCTCGCGGCGTTCGGCGAACACCTCGCGCGGCTTGGGCTGAAGTATTCCGACGGCCCCACGATGAAGCCCGCCGGCGGCGGCTTCGCGTTCATCGACGCGCCCGAGGGATATGAAGTGGAACTGATCGAGCCCGCGCCGCAGTCGGGCGCGGCCGGTTACTGAGCCGGGGCCGGCGCGCGCGCGCGCCACGTGAACCACGCGGCGACCGCGAGCAGCAGGAGGTTGAAGCACCCGAGCACTTGCGTCACACGCACGAAGCCCGCGAGCGGCGGCAGCGTGGCGGCAAACTTCGGCACGAGCACCGCGAGCGCCACCGAATACATGACCGCCACCCCGAGCAGCGCCGGGACGGCGCGGAACAACCCGCGCGCCATCAGGTTGTTCACGAGCACCGAGGCGAGCGCCATCGGCACCATCGCCCACGCGAACCACGGCACGAGCGGCGCGATGCTGACGAACTTCGGATTGAATCCCAGCTTGAGGAACAGCGGCGCCATCACGCTCAAGGCCAGCGCCCCGCCCGCGCCCATCGCAAGCGTCCCCAGGAATGTGAGCCGCAGCACGTCCGTGCTGTCCGAGGTCGCCACGCTTCGCACGATCTTCGGGAACATGACGGCCGCCAGCGGCCCCGTGAACATCACGAGCGCGCGCGCCAGCGTCCCCGCCGCCACGTATGGCCCCGTGGCGTCCGCGGAGAAGTTCGCCTGCACGAACACCTGATCCGCCGCGAACATGAACTGCCCCGCGCCGAAGCCGACCGTGAGCGGCAGCACGCGGCCGGCCCACGGGCGCGCTTCAAACGTCGGCGCCGCCCCGCGAAGCAAATCGCGGCATTGCCACGCCGCGACGGCGAGCGCGGCGAGCAACCCGACGAGCACGCCGGAGAGGATTCCCGCCGCCCAGCCCCCGAGCGCGAGCACGATCACGCCGGCGGCCGCGAACCGCCCCACGCCGCTGAAGATGCCCGCGAGTCCGAACCACAGAAAGTTCTGCCGCCCCTGCAACACGCCTTGAAAAATCGGCAGCCACAGCAGGGCGAGACCCGACGCCAGCGTCACCCAGAGCGCGGCCGGGTTCGCGACCTTGAACGTCGTGCAAAGTTCCTCCTGCCTCGCGGCGACGAACAACGCGACCGCCAGCCACACGATGAACACGCCCTTCGCGACCCCGCGCGCCGTGGACGCGAGCGCGCGTTGCTGCCCCGCGTCGAGCGCCGCGCCGGCCTGTTGGGCGAAGACCATCTGCAGCCCGATCGCCGGGATGATGACCCAGTTGAGCAGTTGCAGCATCGTGCCGAGCACGCCGTATTCCGCGGGTGGAATCACCTTGCTGAACAGGTGCACCGCCCACATGAACACGCCGCTCGCCACGGTGGCGAAGACCATCCAGCCGCCTTGCCGGAAGAACGAGGCGGACGACTCGCCGGAGTTTGGGTTGCGCGCGTTCAGGGCTTTGCGTTCGGGTTTGCGTTCAGTGACCGGTGGCGCGGGCGTGGACTTGCTCGACGAAATCGGCGGCGCGCCGGCTGAGGGCGCGCCAGTCGAGCGCGGCTTTCACGCGCCCGCTCGCCGCGAGGCCGAGGGCGGCGCGCGAGTCCGCAGGTTCGTCCAGCCACGCGAGAATCTGGGCGCCGAAGCTCGCGCCGTCAAAGCCGCTGAACTTGACCGCCGGCTCGTCCGCGAAGTAGCGGCGCACGTTGTCGAGCGGCGTGCAGACCGCCGGGATGCCCGAGCCGAGATACTCGACCGCCTTCGCCACGAACGCGCAGTGCGTCCCGCGCGATTCCTCGTAGGGAATGATGCCCACGGCCGCGCCGGCGAGATGCGAGGCGACCTCCGAGTAGGGAACGAACCCCGTCGTGGTGAGCCGCACCCGCGGCGCGCGGGCGCGGACCGCGGCGAGGAACCTCACCAGCGTCGGGGTCTCGCGGCCGACGAACTTGAACTCCGTCTCCGGCCGGGCCAACGCGACCCTCACGACGCCCTCGACCGCGATGTGCTGCAAGTGGTGCTGGTCGAACGACCCGTGCATGACCACCACGGGAGTCGCAGGCTGCGCCGCGCCGGGCGACGCGGGCTTGAACAGCTCCGCGTCGTAGCCGTAGTAAATCGGCCGGAGGCGTTCGCGCGGATATCCCGCGTCGGCGAAACAACCGGCAAGCGTGTCGCTCACGGTCATGACGCCGTCGGCATCGAAGCGGCGCGGGAGCGAAAGTTCGTAGCGCATGAGCGCGGCGACCACCGGGGGCGGCGCGGTCCACGCCGGCCACGTTTCCATGAAGCCGGTGAGGTAATCGAGGAAGTTCATCACCACCGGCACGCCGAGCCGGCGCTTGAGCCGGCCCGCGGCGACCGCGGAAATCGTGTGCTGCGACAGCAGGAGGTCGAACCTCGTCCGCGCCGCCGCCCGCGCGACCATCCGCGCGAGCGCCGTGGGATAGAGCAGATACTTGACGTTCCGGAACCGCGCGTAACGCCCCATCGGCCAGCCCGCGAATGGGTGGAACGTCACGCGCATCCGCGCGCCGAGTTCCGCCGCCGATTCGAATGCGGGGCTGAAGACGTGCACTTCGTGCCCGCGCCGGGCAAACTCCTCCACCAGATACACGGCTTCCGCGGACCCGCCGCCGCTCGGCGGATGAAACGGCTCGTGAGTGAGGAAGGCGAGGCGCATTCCGTCTCCCGTCACGGGAGCGATCGGAGGAAACGGGTTAACACCGCCGTGCCGCGTTCGAGCGACTCGACGGCGATCCACTCGTCCGCGGTGTGCGCCTGTGCGAGGTCGCCCGGGCCGAAGACGATCGCGGGCGTGCCCCCTGCGGCGAGCGGCGCGGCATCGCAGAAGAACGAAACGCCCTTCGTGCGGCGGCGTCCGGCGCTCGCGAGGAACCGCTGCACCAGCGGAAGGTTCGGATCCGTCTCGAGCGGGTCGCACGTTGCCCCCTTCGTGTCGTGGATCCTCACCGCGAACTTGTGGCGGCGGAAGAGCGCGGCCAGTTCGCGGCGCACGGTGGATTCGGTCTCGCCGGGCAGCGTGCGGCGGTCCGCGATGACGCTGCACTCATCCGGGACGATGTTCGCCTGCACGCCGCCCCGGATGGAACCGACGCTGATGGTGCCGTGCCCCAGCAAGGGATGGCGGCGGCGGCGGAGCTTCCCGGCGTAGGTCGTCTCGAGCAAGTCCACGAGTCGCGCGGCTTCATGGACGGCGTTGCGCCCGAGGTGCGGGAGCGAACCGTGCGCCGCCCGGCCGCGGGTTTCGAGTCGCAGCCACAGGTCGCCCTTGTGCGCGGAGACGACGTCGAGGCGCGTGGGTTCACCGACGATGGCGAGGTCGGCCCGGAAATCGCTGGCCGCGAGGTGCCGTGAACCGGTCTGGCCGTTCTCCTCGTCAACCAGTCCGGCGAAGACGACCTCCGTCTCCTTCGGCCGCGCGCCGCGCGAGGCGACGTCGAGCAGCGCGGCGGCCATCGCGGCGACACTGCCCTTGGTGTCGCACGCGCCGCGCCCGTGCAGACGGCCGCGCGACAACACGGGAACGAACTGTTCCGCGGTTCCGCAGACCGTGTCCAGGTGCGGCGCGAGGAGAATCCGTTGCCGCGGCTTGCCGCCGGGCGGGATGAGCCGAACGAGGAGATTCGAGCGCCCGGGGAAGACCTCCTGGAAATCGATCTCGAGCCCCTCGCGGCCGGCAAGGAACGCGAGCAACTCCGCGACACGCGCCTCGCCGGTGAGATGCGGCGAGCCGTCGAGGAACGCCGGGTTCACGCTCGGCAGCGCGATGAGTTCTCGAAGTAGTTTGAGGGCGGGGAACATCTGGAGTCGCGGCGCGCGGGTGGAACGTGCCATCCACTCAGACACCCGGGACGGAGGCGCGCTCAAAAACGCGCGGCCAGCGTAGCGTTCCGCCGCCGGAACTCAACCCGCGAGTGCCCGGGTTGGGGACTTCGCAGACCGGATCGCCGGTCCGCCGACATTGAAGCTTGCTGCGCTTCGTGCGTCCACTTACAACCTCGCGACATTCCACCATGCACCCCACTCCCCGCCGCGCCCTGTTCGCCACGCTCGCCTTCACCACGGCGCTCGCCGCCCGGGGCTCCGACTGGCCCCAGTGGCGCGGGCCTTCGCGCGACGGCCGCGCCGTGGGCAATGCGCTCAAGCTCGACGCGCTGCCCCGGGAGGCCAAGACCCTTTGGACCATCGCGGTTGGCGACGGGCAAGCCTCGCCCGTCATCTCCGGCAAACAGGTGATCTATCTCGACGACCAGGGCGGGCAGGAGACGGTGCATTGCGTCAATCTCGCCGACGGGAAGGAGCGCTGGCAGGTGAAGTTCGACCAGATCGAGTCGTGGCGGAACACCTACGGCGCGGGCCCGCGCTGCACGCCTCTCGTGGATGGCGACCGCGTCTACGTGCAGTCATGCCGCGGCGAGTTCCGCTGCCTGTCCATCGCGGACGGCAAGACGATCTGGCAGACGAACTTCGAGAAGGACTGGGGCGTGACATTCTACGGCAACTCCGGCAACAACCATCCCGCCGCCAAGGAAACCGCCGCAAGCCGCCACGGCAACAACGGCTCCGCCGTGGTGGACGGCGACCGCATTTTTGTCCCAGTCGGCAGCCCGACGAAAGGCACGCTCGTGGCCTTCAACAAGATGACCGGAAAAGTCTTCTGGGCGGCGGGCACGGATTTCGCCGCGTATTCGTCCGTCGTGGTCGGCAACCTCGCCGGCGTCCGGCAGGCTGTGCACCTCACCGCGGACTCGCTGATGGGCGTGGACGTCGAGACGGGCAAGGTGCTGTGGAAGATTCCCGTCAAGACCGGCGCGAAGCGGCACGGGTTCACGCCGATCCTCGCCGGCGACACGGTCACCATCGCCTCGTGGTCGGTCGGGATGACGCGTCTGAAGATCAACAAGGACTCGGGCGGCTTCACGGCCGAACCCATGTGGAAGAACGACACCGTCAAGCCGCTCCTCGCCACGCCGGTCTTGCACGGCGACTTCCTTTTCGGCCTCGGCAGCGGCACGAGCAAGACCGAGCTCGTATGCGTGGATTTCAAGACCGGCGAAGTGAGATGGAAACAGCCGGGCTTCGGCGACTACGCGGCGTTCATCGCCGTCGGCGACAAGATTCTCGTGCAGGCGCAGTCCGGCGAATTGCTCCTCATGCGCGCGAACCCGGAGAAGTTTGAGGAACTCGGTCGCATCCAGACCTGCGGCAACACGTGGAGCCATCCCGCGCTCGCGGACAGCAAGCTGCTCCAGCGCGACAAGGCCAAGCTCTTCGCCATCGAACTCGCGCAGTAGTCCGGAAAACCCGGCCGGCGTCAGTCCTTCTCCAGAACCGCCACCGCGGCCGCGTGGCCTTCCGTGTGGCTCAGGCTCACGTGAATCCGCGTCGCGCCCCGGCTCGCAAGCAGGGCCGCCCCGCCCTCATGCAGCACCACGAACGGCTCGCCGCTCGGATGGCGCGCAATCTCCATGTCCTGCCAGCCGAGTTGCGCGCCGATGCCGGTGCCGAACGCCTTCGAAATGGCCTCCTTCGCCGCGAAGCGCGCCGCGAGGTGGGGCGCGGGATCCTTGTGCGTCAGGCAATACTCGATCTCGCCCGCCCGCAGGATGCGTCGCAGGAACCGGTCGCCGAACTTCGCGAACGACGCGCGGATGCGCTCCACCTCGATGAGGTCAATGCCGGTGCCGAGGATCATGGGAGATGCAGCGTTCAGCGTGCGGACAGCAGACTTGTTACCACAGGCGATACGACCTCGACCTGAACACAGAAAACTCAAATCTCTTCTTCTTCACGCGCGCCGCATCGCCTCCAGCATCTCCCCCACCGCGCGCTCGATGCCCATGAAGACGGCGCGGCTGATGATGTGATGCCCGATGTTCAGTTCCACCAGATGCGGCACGCACGCGAGCATTGGCTCGACGTTTTCGCAGGTGAGACCGTGCCCCGCGTTCACCCGCAACCCCAAGCCGTTCGCAAGCCGCGCCGCCGACGCGAGCCGGCGCAACTCGCGCTTGCGTCCGCGCGCGCTGCGGAAGTGCTCCGCGTAAGCGCCCGTGTGCAACTCGATGAACTGGGCGCCCGATTGCGCCGCCGCCTCGACTTGCGCGGACTCGGGCGCGATGAACAGGCTCACCTGGATTCCGGCTTCGTTCATTCGGCGGCGTGTCGCGGTGATGGATTTCAACCCGGCGCGCACGTCCACCCCGCCCTCGGTGGTCACCTCCTGCCGTCGCTCGGGGACGATGCACACGATGTCGGGCTTCAGGTCGAGCGCGAAGCGGACGATTGCCGGCGTGTTCGCCATCTCGAGATTCAAACGCGTGCGGATGCGCTTGCGCAACTCGCGGACATCGCGGTCCTGAACATGGCGGCGATCCTCGCGCAGGTGCGCCGTGATGCCGTGGCAGCCGGCGCGTTCGCACGCGAGCGCGGCGGCCACGGGGTCGGGTTCGCCCCGCAACTGTCCGCGGTATCGCGCCTCGCGCAGCGTCGCGACGTGGTCGATATTGACGCCGAGTTTCAACATGGCTGCACAGGGAACGGCAGGCGCGGGCGCGAATCAACACGAATGATCCGCCAGCGGCCGCGTCACTTCCCCGGCGGCAGCGACGGCACCGGCGGCAGGCCGGGAAACGCAGCCGCCGGCTCGCGCCACGCGGGGAAATCCGGGTTGTCGAGCCAGCGCGCGAGCATGAGCAACTCGAAGCCCGTGAGCCCCGCGTGCGAATTGCGGATGACCCGCAGCTCCTTCGGCCCGTCGATCGTCGCCTCGGTGATGGTGTTGCCGAGTTGCGGCGCGATCGCGTCGAGCCAGGCCTGCCCCGGCGTCCGGCCCATCAAGCCCGCGCCCGGGCCGCCGAGCAGTTGCAGCAACTGCCGCGTCTGGCGCACCTGCTGGAGCCGGAACTGCGTCACCTCCCAGTCGTAGTAGACGAGGTTCGTGCGGCCGAGCTGCGCGAGCAATTCGGCGGGTGCCGGATTGGTGTTCACGCCTTGCGGCACGATGCCGGACATCAAGCCCCCGAGAATGAAGCTGCCGGACGGCTCCGGCGCGACCCCGACGAACGGCACGAGAATCGGCAGCCCGCTCCACACGACCTCGTTGCGGTCCGTGACGTGGTGAATGCGGCCGGTGAAGTTCGTCCCGAGCGCCGCGCGCGCCGCGGATTCGAGCGGTTGCAACAACGCGGGCACCCGCGCCGCGGCGTCCTTCGCGGGCAGCGCGAAAAGCGTCTGGAACGGGATGTCGGAACGCGACCAACTGAACCACTGGTCAGGCACCGGGCCGGCGGCGGACGTCCGCAACGCCGCGTTTCGCCCGAGCCACGGCGCCACGCCGCGAGCCGCGGTGAAACTGACGAGCGGGTCACGGATGGTGTTGGTCGGCACCTGCCACGGCTGCAGGCTCGAAACCATCGGCTCGCGCCATGAAAGCCGCGCCTCGGTGCGGACGATGTCCGAGCGCGAAGAGAAACCCGCCGTCAAGTGCGGCCAGTCCGCGAGGTCCGGCCAGTCGAGCAGGCGCGCAAGCTGGGGGCCGGCCTCGACGCGCAGCCAGTCCGCGCCGAGCGGAGGCCGCGGGGTGCCGGACGACTTCGCGTCCGCCAGCCACGCCTCGAGCAAGGCGCGCTTGCCCGGGCCGCCGCCGAACAACAGCCAGTCGCCGACTTGCTGGAACTTGACGCGAACCTTCGGGTCCGCACCTCCAAAGTCGCCGTGAACCACGCCCCTGACCAGGCCGAGATTCCACGAGGGCGAGGGGAGTTTCTTGACGGCGGTCTGCAACTGATTCGTCCACGCCGCGAGGCGCGCCGGGCCGAGCCGCAACGCGAGCGCCCAATCCTCGGACGCAGCCGTCCCGCGCACGGCGACGACCGATTCGACCGTCGGGATGTCGGCGAGCAGCGGTCGCATTGGCGCGAGGAACTCCGCGGTCGCGTTGCTGCTTGTGGCGAATCCGCGCGTCGCCGCAACGGCGAGCTTCTCCAGCGCCGCATGAACGAGCGCGCGCGTGGCCGGCGCCTGGAACATCCCGGCTTGCTTCGAAGCGGCGGGATTCTTCGAGAGGGCCTCCAAGCCGGCGAAGTGCAGCGCGATCGCGACCTCCGGCGGGGCGGGCGCGGCGGCGGACTTGGTGACCGGCTCGCGCGGGTTCGGCGCGACGGACTTGTCCCTGCACCCGGCTCCGAACGCGAGCAGGCCGGGCGCGAGAAGGAACAAGATGCGTCGCATGGTGGCGCTGTGATTGCCAGAGTCCGCCCCACGAGGCAAACCGAAAGCGGCGCGAGTTTCCCGGTCTGCGTCTTTCTTCTCCACAATCCGCGCGGCGGCGGTAGGTTCACGCGCATGCCGCTCGCCGATTTCAGCGAACAGCAACGGGCCATCGGGCTCCTGCAGCGGAGCCTCGAGCGCGGGCGCCTTGGCCACGCGTATTTGTTCACGGGCGACCGGCTCGGTGAACTCGAAGCCGTGGCGCGCACGCTCGCACAGGTCTTGAACTGCGAATCGCCCCGGCGCAGCCCCGGCGGCGCGGCGCTGGATTGCTGCGGTCGCTGCTCACCGTGCCGGCGCATCGCGGGCGGGTCGCACCCGGACGTGCATTGGATACGGCCGGAGTCCAAGTTGCGGCAGATCCTGGTGGAGTCGACGCGCGAGCTCATCGGCGCGGTTCACCTCAAGCCCGCCGAGGCGCAGTTCAAAGTCGCAGTGATCACGGCCGCGGACCGGATGAACGAGGACGCGGCGAACATTTTCCTGAAGACACTTGAGGAGCCGCCGGCGCGCTCGGTGCTGCTGCTCTTGAGCACGGAGCCGCAGCGTTTGCTCGAGACGGTGTCGTCGCGGTGCCTGCGCCTGAGCCTCGCAGGCGACGGAAGCAGTCCGCTGGACGGCGAGTCGCGGGCGTGGCTGGCGGAATTCAGCGCCACCGCAGCCTCGGAAATGCCGGGCTTGCTCGCGCGATACCGGCTGCTCGGCACGCTGCTCGCCCGGCTGGCCTCGATGCGCGAGGAAGTGGAGCAGGCCGAGACGGCCCGCTCGCCGCTGGCCCGGTTCGACGATGTGGACCCCAAGTTGCGCGAGCAATGGGAAGACGAGCTCAAGGCCGCGATCGAGGCGGAGTATCGGCGCCGGCGATCGGAGGTTATGCGCGCGTTGCAGGGATGGCTCCGCGATGTCTGGCTCGCCCGGCTCGGGCTCGCCGGGGAAATGGCGATGTTCGCCGACCTCGCCGGCCACACCCGCACCGTCGGGCAACGCATCGCCGAGCCGGACGCGACCGAGAACCTCCGCGCGATGGAGCACGTTCAGCGGTTGCTTCATACGAACGTCCAGGAGGCGCTCGCACTCGAGGTGGGGCTCTTGAAGCTCCGCCTCTGACGCGAGCCCTCGCGCGATCGAAGGCACCATGGCCCCACCCCCACCACGAGCGGAAGCCGCCGGCACGGCCACGGGCCGGGGCGTGTTTGCGGTCGCGGCCGGGTGTTTTCTCGGGATTGCGCTGCTCAAGCTCGGCAACCCGGTCCTCCTCGACGCCGGAACGATGTATCCACCGCCGGCGGGTTTGGGCGAGGTGATCTCCGAACCGTGGCCGATGTCGTGGGGCTACGTGATGCTCGCGGTTCTCGCGGTCGCGGGATTGTTCGTGGTCCGAAAACCGGCGGCCAACCCGGCGTGGATGCTTTGGATGCCCGCGCTCTGGCTCGGCTGGCAGTTGCTGGCATCCGCGCGGACGATCGATCCCCCGCTGACCCGGCTGACCATCGCCCACTTCGTGGCGAGCACGGCGTGTTTCTACCTTGGACTTTGCTCTGCAGGCGGCGCGGGAAGCGGGCTCCGGCGAGTGCGACCCGGGTTGGTGGCGGGATTGCTGGTCGTGCTCGCGGCCGGGATTCACCAGCACCACGGCGGCTTTGAGTCGAACCGCCGCTTCTTCGAGGAGAACGAAATGTCTGGCTGGACGAATGTGCCGCCCGCAGAAGTCCGGCAACTCGAAATGACCCGCATGCTGGTGCGCAAGCCCGACGGCTCGCTCACGGTCAATCCCGCGGTGGAACACAAGCTGGCCAGCGGGCGAATCTTCGGCACGCTCGTCTACCCGAACGCGCTCGCCGGTGTCATCCTCCTGCTCCTCCCGCTGGCGCTCGTGTCCACCCGGGACTGGACGCGACGGCTCGGCAACGTGCCTCACGGCGCGCTCGTTGGCTCCGTGGCGTATGTCGGAATCGCGTGCCTGTATTGGTCGGGGTCGAAGTCCGGCTGGCTCGTCGCGCTCGCACTCGGTGTCCTGACGCTGTTGCGCCTGCCGTTGGCTAAAACCCTCAAGGTCGGCCTGGCGACGTTGCTCATTATCAGCGGCGCGGCAGGACTGGCGATCAAGTATCGTGATTACTTCTCGCGGGGGGCGACCAGCGCAGCCGCCCGGCTGGATTATTGGACCGCTGCTTGGGAGAACGCCGCGAAGCATCCGGTGCTCGGCTCCGGGCCGGGAACCTTTTTCGCCGTCTACAAGGTTACCAAGAAGCCCGAGTCCGAGATGGCGCGACTCGCTCACAACGACTACCTCCAGCAGGCGAGTGACTCGGGATGGCCGGGATGCCTCGCCTACTGCCTTTTCATCGGAGGCTCCATCGTGCTGCTCGCCAGGCGCACCGCACGGGATGACCTGACCTTCGCCGTCTGGCTCGGGCTCGCGGGCTGGGCGATGCAGGGGATCGTGGAGTTCGGCCTCTACATCCCGGCCTCGGCCTGGACTGCGTTCCTACTGCTTGGCTGCCTTTGGCGAGAGCAGCCAGCTTTGGATTCGACACCCGAAACCGCCGCCGCTAGCCTCACCCGCGCATGAGCCGGATACTCTTCCTCAACGGGCCCAACCTGAACCTGCTCGGTCAACGCGAGACGGACATCTACGGGAAGACCAGCTTGGCAGACATTGAGGCTGCGGTGCGGGATCGCGCGTCGAAGGCTTCGGTTGACGTCGAGTTCCGCCAGTCGAACTCTGAAGGTGACCTCGTAACTTGGATTCAGCGGTCAAAGGGGGAATTCCAAGCCATCGTTATCAATGCAGGAGCCCTGACGCACACCAGTATCGCCCTCCGGGACGCCATCACAGCGGTGGCGGTGCCGACGATTGAGATTCACCTTTCAAACATTCACGCGCGGGAGGAGTTCAGGCACCACTCCATGATCGCGGCGGTTTGCAAGGGTCAGATCGCTGGATTCGGTCCCGACTCGTATCTGCTCGGCTTGGAGGCGGCTTTAACAATAATCCGGCGGTAGACTTGGTTGAAAAGGCGGTTTTTCACCAATTCCCAGCCTGCCTTGGGCTCGGGTCTTCCCCATAAACGGTGCTTGACGCACCCCCGGGCCATTCCTAACCTCCACCCGCTGATGACCCAATCGAAGCCGAGCCGGAACCAAGTCTTGCCCTTCTGCCCAGAAGCGAACCGTCCCTACGCGCCGGCTCCCCAACCCTCAACCAGGAGACTCCTGTGGATCTGAAAGACATCAAGGCCATCATTGACCTGATGAAGAAGAACGCCATTTCGGAGTTCGAGATGGAGCGTCAGGATTTCAAGATTCGCCTCAAGCGCGGACTCAATGGAAATCCTGTCGTGGCCTACGACGACGCGCCCGCGCAGGCTTATCTGCCGGCCCAAGCCCCGGCGGCCGCGGCCCCTGCCAGCGTGGTCCCATCGCCTGCGCCGCATCCCGGTCCCGAGGCGGACATCAAGTCGCCCATGATCGGGACTTTTTACCGATCACCATCGCCCGAAGCCGCGGCCTACGTGGAGGTTGGAACCGAAGTCGGCCCCGATACCGTGGTCTGCATCATCGAAGCCATGAAGGTGATGAACGAAATCAAGGCCGAGGTCCGAGGCGTCATCACGCAGGTTCAAGCCGAGAACGGCAAGCCGGTCGAGTTTGGCCAGTCGCTGTTCAAGATTCGCCCCACCTGACCCAAGCCGGTTCAAGCCACCTTCCCCCCGTCATGTTCGAAAAAGTCCTCGTCGCCAACCGTGGCGAGATCGCGGTCCGGGTCATCCGCGCCTGCAAGGAAATGAACATCCGAACGGTCGCGGTTTACTCCGAAGCCGATGCCAACTCCATGCACGTGCAACTGGCCGACGAGGCGATCTGCATCGGCAAAGGTCAGGCGACCGACAGTTACCTGCGGATTGACCGGCTGATTTCGGCGGCTGAGATCAGCGACGTGGACGCCATCCATCCCGGCTACGGGTTTCTGTCCGAAAACGCCCACTTCGCCGACGTCTGCGAGAGCTGCAACATCCGATTCATCGGCCCGAACTCCCGGACGATGAAGGCATTGGAAGACAAGCAAGTGAGCCGGGCGCTCGCCAAGAAGGCAGGCGTGCCGACGCCCCCCGGCTCCGATGGCCTGGTTGAGAGCGAACAGGAAGCCCTCGCCGTGGCGAAGAAAATCGGCTACCCCGTCCTGATCAAGGCCGTCGCCGGCGGCGGCGGACGCGGGATGCGCGTCGCCCACAACGACATCTCGATGATCAAGGGCTTCCACACTTCGCGCGCCGAGGCGGAAAAGGCCTTCAGCAACGCGGGAGTTTACATCGAGAAATACATCGAGAACCCGCACCACATCGAGTTTCAGATCCTCGGCGACGCCAAGGGCAACATCATCCACCTCGGCGAGCGCGACTGCTCCATCCAGCGCCGGCACCAGAAGGTCATCGAGGAAACGCCCTCTCCGCTGTTCGAGCGCAAGGAGTTCAAGGACCACCGCAAGAAGATGGGCAAGGCCGCCCTGCGCATCGCCGAGGCCGCCAACTACACCAACGCCGGCACCGTCGAGTTCGTCTGCGACGACCGCGGGAACTTCTATTTCCTCGAGGTCAACAAGCGCATCCAGGTCGAGCACCCCATCACCGAGGAGGTCACGGGCGTGGATTTGATCCGACAGCAAATCCTCATCGCCTCGGGCGAGCAACTCCGCATTTCGCAGGGCGACATCCAGTTCAAGGGCCATTCCATCGAGTGCCGCATCAATGCGGAAGACCCCTTCGACGACTTCCGCCCGAGCCCCGGGCGCATCGAGATGTATTACAGCGCGGGCGGCCGCGGCGTGCGCGTGGACAGCCATGCCTACGCCGGCTACACCATCCCCCCGTTCTACGACTCGATGATCGGCAAGCTCATCACTCACGGCAAGGACCGCCGCGAGGCGATGGAGCGGATGAACCGCGCGCTCGGCGAGTTCATGATCACGGGAGTGAAGACCACCATCCCCTTTGAGCAAGCCATCCTTCAGGACCCGAACTTCCGGCGGGGCGTTTACTCCACCAACTTCATCGAGCAACTGCTCGGCGGCGGCCGCCGCGAGTTGATCGAAGAGAAGGCCTGACGCCACCCGGCCGGGCGAGGAGGAACTTCGGCCTAGAAAATGTCCCAGAGCGCGATCGGATCGCGCTGCAAGACGGTCGCGCCAGTGGCGGGATTCTGAAATCCAAACTGGCTCGCCTTCATCGGCTCTGCGCGGCCGTTCACGAACACGGCCGTTGTGCGCCCGTTGTGCCGGTTGAAAACCCGCTCGGCGAACGTGCCGCCCGAGGCACCGTAACCGCTATACCACGGCTCATTGCGCGGCGTGCGCCAGAGGAGCGTGCCGGAGAAGGGCACCGCGGGCCGCCAATTGTCCGGATCCAGCGTCGGTGTGGGCGTGGATGCCTGCGACATGCTTGCCGCGTCTGCGATCACGATGGTGTTCTCCGGGTTCGCGATCTGGTGCTCCTTGAGGGAGTTATTCCCGGTCGGAATCCAGAACCCGAGGTCCGGATGGTTCATGCCGATGCCGATGCCGTTGCCGACGCGCACGCTGGGGCACTTGAAGATTTCCCGCGCCCCGCCGAGGTTCGGAAGCAGCAGGTCCGGCCACCACACGTAGGTTCCGCCGTTCGGCGCGACGGGGTTGGGAACCTGCACGTTCGCGCGGGCGAGTTCCACGACTTTCCCGTCGGCGTCGTCCGCGTAGAACTTGTAGGCAAAAGCGATCTGGCGCGAGTTGCTGAGGCACTTGGAGCCGCGCGCCTTTTCCTGCGCCTTGGAGAGCGCGGGAAGCAGCATCCCCGCGAGGATGGCGATGATGGCGATGACGACGAGCAGTTCGATCAGCGTGAAGGCTGATTTGCGTGTGTGAAGCGTTGTGGGAGTCATGGCATTCTGACGGTATGAGGCGTAACGGGCATCAAACATTCCCGTCGAGGGAATTCCCCGGCGGAGGATGCGAACCGCGCTTGCGAACCGCTTGTTGTTATTTTGCCGCAGCGAGCTCGGCCGCGTAGAGTTCGCGGACCCTTGCCTTCGCGTCGGCGAGCGGGATTTCACCCTTGTCCACCTTCGCGAGGAAGGACTTCTGCGCGACGTAGTCCTTGTTCACCACGCCGGCCTTGCTCTGGAGCATGCGCCAGGCTTTGCGGCGCTCCACGGCGAAGAGGACCATCTGCCGCGACACGGCGAAATGCTTCAGCTTTCCGTTCACGTCGGCCTTGATGTAGCAGCCGAAGTTCGGCACGCACGAGCGGTGCGCCGGGTCGAACACGCGGCGGTGGATGACATCGTCCTGCGTGATGAAGGTCAGCATGTCGTCGAGCAGGATGAGGTTCGCCGCCTCCTCGTCCTTCACGGCCTTGACGTGCTTGCGGAAACGCCCCTCCGTGATCGCCCAGTGCGCGACGGTGAAGTTGTATTCGGAACCGTCGGCCTTGAACTTCGTGCGCCACCAGTCGCGGTCGACGGTCGGGTTGCCCTTCACGTCGAATGCCTCCTGCGAGGTCTCGCCCTTGCGCGGGTTGAAGACAAATTCCGGCATCCCGCGTCCGTCGCGGACCATCTTGGCCTGGTCCGCGCTCATGTTGTCGCCGACGGCATGCTCGGGCTGGCAGGTGGTGTAGCACTGGTAGAACGCCGTGCCGCGATATTCGAGGCCGTCGAGCATGGCCTTGTAGAGCTTGGCGGCGTTGGCCACGGAGACTTGGGCGACGAACGGCGAGCCGTGCCCGCTGGTGAACGCCTCGGCGACATTCTTCTTCTCGATCAGCTTGCCCTGCGAGGCCGTGCCGAACTGGTTCATGTCGTAACCGCCGAGCATCGTCGAGCTGTCGGAGTTCTGCCCGCCGGTGTTCGAGTAAACCTGCGTGTCGAGCATGAGGATCTTCACGTTCGGCCGGTTTTGCAGCATCACCTTCGACACGTTCTGGAAGCCGATGTCGCCGAGCGCGCCGTCGCCGCCGATGACCCACATCTTCGGCAGTTCGCGGATTTCCTGGTCGGTCATCAACGCGTCGTCGAGGTGCGTGTAGGTGAAGTAGTCCGCCGCCGTCGCGACGCTTTCCTCGCGGTCGAGCAGCGCATCGCAAATGCGCTCGGGCACCACGGAGCGGCGCGCGTGCGAAAGGATGAGCGACTCGGCAAGCAGCCACGAGATGGTCGCGCCGTCCTGGAAGAGCGAGTTCATCCACGGATACGGGTGCGGATTGCTCGGCGGCGTCGAGCCGTAGACGGTGTTACAGCCCGTGCTCGCCCCCATCATCATCACGGACATGCCGTTGGCGCGGCGGCCGTCGATGGTCTGGAGGTCGCGATGGTTGAAGGCGTCCTGCTTCATGACGGCCACGAGCCCGCCGATGATCTGCTCGTCGGTGATGACGCCGTGCTTCGCCTCGTGGTCGGCGATGCGCTTCGCCGTGTCCGCGTCGTTCTCGCCGCCGAGTCCCATGATGATGTGCGAGACGGTCTTCCGGAACATCTCGTATTCGGCCGCGCTGCGTGCCTGGACGGCCTGCAGTTTCTGCAAACCCACGGCCTCGAGCTTGGAGGCCTTCGCGCGGAGACGGTCGGCCTTCGCGTGATACAGCGGGCGCATGTAAGCCTCGGTCACGCTGGCGCAGGCGCGCAGGATGGACTTCTCGCCGCACCCGGCGCACGCGCCGTCGCCGGAGACGAGCGCCTCGTAGTTGCGGCGGACCATGAGGTGGTTGCGCAGCGCGGCCTCGCGCGAGCCCGCGGCGTTGGTGTCGTTGTAAAGGCCGAGGAACTTCTGCGGCGTGTCAGGCAGGAGCCGGGAGAAGATCTGCGCCGTGGTGAGGTCGGCGTTCAACTCCTCCGTCTCGGTCGTCATGCGGAGCGCGTCGTGGTCGCCGCAGACTTGCACGCACTCGCCGCAGCCCTTGCAGAGGTCGCTGACGAAGATGGAGAACACACCGCCCGCGCCCGGGGTCTTCTGCTCGATGGAGCGGTAGATCGCGGGGACGGCGGTGTAGGCGAGCGGGAGCTTGGCGATGATGCCGTTGAACTGCGCCTTCGCCGCCTCGCCGATGGCGGTGAGCGCGGTGACCTCGGCGGCGATGATGTCCTTGAACGGCACGCTGGCCTTGGCCTTGATGGCCTCGTTCATCTTCACGCGCGCGCGGTCCTCGATGCCTTTGAGCTCTTTCATCAACTTCGAGCGCTCGGCGGCGTCCACGACGTAATTCCCCGCGGCCGTGCGGAGGATGGTGGCGACATCATGCGCGGCGTTGGGCAGCGCGGTGTCGGGGCAGGCGGTGATGCACTCCATGCACTGGGTGCAATTCTCGGCGATGTAAACGGGCGTCTCGCGCCGCGCGACATACTTGGACTGCGTGGCGCCGGTGCCGGGGCCCATCACGCCGATGGACGCCATCGCCCCCGCGGGTTGGTGGTAGCCGAGGCCCGCGCGAAACTCGCTGTCAAACTTCCCGAGCGTCTGGAAGGCCGCGCGCGCCGCCTGCCCGACGGGCGTGGAGATGCTCGCGCATGAACCGCCGACGTTGCAGCCCGCGGTGGGGATCATCTGGTGGTCGCCGAGCGGCCACAACGGCGGGTTGCGCATCGAGGAACGATCCGCGGCGTCGATCTCGCCATACTTGATCTCCTGCACGCGCCCGAACCCCTCGGTCATCACGGTCATGTTCGAGGCCACCACGGCATCGCCGAAGCGGCCGAACTTTTTCACGTATTGCTTGCGCACCGTCTCGTGGAACTGCTCCTCGGAGATCGCGTTGTCATTGAGGAACGGCGACACGCGGAAGAACGCGCCGAGGAAGGAATTGCCCTGCATGCGGAGCTGGAGCTCGGGCTTGTCGGTCGCCTTGCGCGCGATGTCGAAGCCGGGAAGGATGAACACCCGGATGTTGTTCTCTTTCACGAACTGCCGGTGCTGCGCGGGGATGCGCATCCACGCGGTCTCGGTGGTGTCGCTGGATTCCCACACGATGCAGCCGCCCTTCTTGATGCCCTCGAGCGGGTTGGTGTGCGTGAAGGCCTTCGGGTCGCAGCAGAGCACCACGTCCACATGGTTGAGCTCGCAGTTCACCTTGATCTGGTCGCGGGCCACCGTGAGGTAGTAGTTGGTGGGCGCGCCCTTCTTTTCCGAACCGTATTTCGGGTTCGCCATGATGAACAGCTGCTCCTTCAGGCGCCCGTCCGGCTCGACCTGGTTGGCGCGCTTCTTCAAGAGCTCGCCGAAGTCGCCGATGATTTCGCCGAGGTTCTTGCCCGTGGTGATCATGCCCCACCCGCCGATCGAGTGGAACCGCACCGCGATGGCCTTGTCCGGCAGCAGCGACGGCGTGTCCTTGGAAATCACCGCGTAGGGATGGTCCACGCCGAGCACGAAGAACGTCTCGCCGTCCGCCGCGCTGCGCCCGTCCTTGCGCCTGGACTGCCCGGTCGCGAACTCATACGCGCCGAGCGTGTGCTCGGGCCGGAAGTCGCGCGAACCGATGCCGTAGGCACCGCGGAACAGGCGCGGGGTTTCCTCGGGAGCGAGCGCGGGGAGCTCGCCGCCGAACTTCACGACCTCGTTCGCCTTGCCCAGCGCGACGCGGATGTCACGCGCGAGCGGATTGTCGCCCGACAGGCCTTCATCCGTGCGCTCAAGGATGATGACGTTCTTCTTGCCGCGCAGCGCGTTGATCACCGCGGCTTCGGGGAACGGGCGGATGACGTTGATGTGGATGGAGCCGACCTTCGCGTTGCGCTGTTCGCGCAGGTAATCGCACGCGGCCTCGATGTTGTCCGCGGCGCAGCCAAGCGACACGAACACCGTGTCGGCGTCCTCGGTCTTGAACTCGGTGATGAGCCCGTAGAACCGGCCCGTGAGCCGCCCAAACTCGGCGTAGCCCTGCTCGAGGAACTTGAGGATGGGCTCGTTGAAATTGTTGCGGCGCGCGACGACGCCGTTCATGTGGTGCTCCTGATTCTGCACCGGGCCGAGCAGGATGGGGTTCTTGAGATCCATCATCTCGGGCAGGCGGCGGCGGCGGGCGCCGAAGAGCTCGCGCTGCGCCGGCGTCGGGCAGTCGATTATGTCGTCCGGCGCGCCGAGGAACTCGCGGAGCAACTCCGCCTCGGGGGCGAGATATGTGCGCTCCGAGTGCGTGGTCAGCATGCCATCCTGGATGTTCATGCCCGGGTTGAGCGAGAGTTCGCAGACCTTGCGGAGGATGATGGCCTGGTCGGCGGCGTGCTGGGCGTCCTTCGACATCACCATGATCCACCCCGTGTCGAGCGCGGCATAGAAATCGTCGTGGCCGCAATGGACGTTGAGCGCATGCTTGGTCAGCGCGCGCGCGCCGACTTCAAGCACCATCGTGCAGAGCTTGCCGGGCGCGTGGTAATACTGCTCCATCGCATACACGATGCCCTGGCCGGAGGTGAAGTTGACCGTGCGCCGTCCCGCCACCGCGAACGCCGTCGCCCCGCCCTGCGCCGCGTGCTCGCCCTCGGTCTCGACGGCGATCTTCTGCGCGCCCCACACGTTGAGTTCGCCCATGGCATACGAGCCCTGGTAAATCTCGCCGCCCTCGGTCGAAGGCGTGATCGGATAGAACACCCCGCCCTCGGTGATGCGCGTTTCGACGTGCTGCGCGACAAGCTGGTTGCCGTTGCACGTGACGCGGATGCCGGGATACTTGGGCTTCGAACGGGTCGCGGCGGGGGAACTGGTCGCCACGTTTTGCTGACTGGCGGCGCCCTGGGATACGCTTTCTTGAGTGACCATAAGCAAAGTAACTTGCGGGACCATCGCTCGCCGTGCGGTTGTGAACCGCCCGCGTCGCGAGCCCGACGAACCGAGCAACATTAGCCAACGTCGTTTCGCCGACAAGCAGCAAAGCGGACGAAATGCACGCCCCGCCAAGCCACGCCATTTTCACGAATCGCGACGCCGTCCGTGGTCAACGGGAAAATCCGCCGCGCGGAAAGGTTTTCCTTTGTCGCCAGCCGGGCCGCGGTGCTACAGCAGGTTCAACGAACCTGCTCCCGCGATGGCCCGGCCCGCACAACCGATGCTCTCCAGCGCCCCGGCGCGCGACGGCGAGTCCCGACCGCTGCTCGCGCAGCTCGGCGACGCCGCTGACCTGGTCCCCGATGGCGTCGCCGCGGGCTTCGCCACCCAGCCGCCGCGCTCCGCCGCCGGGTTGCGGGCCTTCGTGGAGGAATTCCAGTCGCGCGCGCTCGCGGCGGTGGATCTCCCGGCCATCCTCCGCGCGCATCGTCACTCGGACCGCAACGAATTGCGCGAGTTGCTTTCGTTCGACCGGGAGCTTTCAGCCGCGCCGCTGCCGGCGCCATTCAAAGCCGCCAGCCAGGCTGTCGGGCGGCGCCAGCTTCACAAGCTCCGGCCGCTGCGCGACCGGCGGCTCGTCCAGCGCTACATCGCGGCGGTGGACGCCGGACAGGCGCACGCGTGGCACACACTTGTCTTCGGGCTGGCACTCTCCGTGTTTTCGCTGCCGCTGCGACAAGGAATGCTGCACTACGCGCAAGCCACGACCCGCCGGTTCGTGGTCGCGGCCGCGCCCGCCGCGGGCTTGGTGAATGGCGACGTGATGCAGTGCGTGGACGAATCCTGCCGCGCCCTGCCGCAACTTGTCGAAGCCGCGCTCGCCCGTCACGGGTATCAACCCGCCGGCTGAAACTCACTCGGGACGCCCGCATTTTGTGTTTTCTCTCCGGCCGGCGTCTTGGACAATCCCCCGCATCATGAATCCTGTGTTCCGGCTCAGCGTGGTCACCCTGTTTGTTGCGCCGCTCGTTTCCGGCGCCGCGCCGTCGCGCGATTGGCCGCAATGGCGCGGTCCCGATCGCAACGGCGTGCTTTCCTTCAGCCCGCCGCTCATGAACGTGTGGTCGGCCGACGGCCCGCCCGTGCTTTGGGACAGCGAGGCCATTCCGAGCGATGACGACGGCGGCCACAGCAGCGTCGTCACCGCGGGCAAGCGCGCTTACGTCTCCGTGGTCTGGCACCGCGAAGTGGCGAGCGAGACGCGAACCATCCACGATCTCACCGTGCGCCAGCTCGGCCACCAGAGCACGGCCGGCCTCGGCGCGGAACTCACCGCCAAGATGGAAGCCACCCGCGAGTCCATCCCCGCCACGCTTCGAGGCGCGAAGCTCGACGAGTTCATCAAGGAATGGATTGACGCCAACCTCGATGTGAAGCAGCGCCAGCTTTACAGCGGCTTCATCAGCGGCCGTTTTAAGAAGGGCAAGCTCGCCATCCCGCTCGGCGACTACGCAAAGATTGTCCCGCGCCAGGACAAGCCGTTCGCCACCGAGGCGGAGTTCAAGAAGTGGGTCGACGAGCAGGGCTTCGCGGATTACGTCAAGGAAGCCGTCCTCGCCGCCGTGCCGCCCACCAAGCGGATTGCCGAGGACACCGTCATCTGCCTCGACTTGGAGACGGGCAAGACGCTTTGGAAAACGGCCTCGCCGGGCGAACCGCGCGGCCGCGGGTGTTCGAGCACGCCTTGCGTCGCGGGCGGACGCGTCTTTGCGATGGGCAGCACGCATCTCTACGGCGTCGATGCCGCCAACGGCACACTGCTGTGGTCACAATCGCTCCCCGCGAAGGCGCCCGGTTCCTCGCCGCTCGTCGCAGACGGCACCGTCGTCATCCTCGCGGGACGACTTGCGGCCTTCGACGCTGCGACGGGCAAGAAGCTGTGGGAACAGCCCAAAGTCGCCGGCAACAACTCATCCCCCGCCGCGTGGAGCAAGGACGGCCGCACCGTGATCCTCTGCAACTCGCGCAACGACGTCGCCGGCGTGGACCTCAAGTCCGGCGACGTGTTATGGACCGCGCCCGGCGGCGGCGACTCCACGCCCGCGCTCGCCGGCGACCTGCTGGCGGTCTATTCGAGGAACACGAAAGTCGGCCTGGCCGGCTTCAAGATTTCCGCGACCGGCGCCGAGAAGCTGTGGAACATCCCGCTCGACCCGCTCCGCACGCAGTCCTCGCCTCTCGTTCACCAGGGCCACGTGTATCTCTTCGACGACGGCGACCACATGTGCGTGAAGCTCGACACCGGCACCATCGCGTGGCGGCAGAAGGTCCCCTCCAACATCACCTCGCCCGTGCTCGCCGATGGAAAGATCTTCGTGCTCGCCAACAACGGCAACAACCTGCTGATGGTGAAAGCCACGCCCGACGAGCGCGTGGAACTCGGCAAAGCCGCGGTGAAGGCGCTTTGGGTTCCGTCCCCGTGCATCGCCGACGGCAAGCTGCTGCTCCGGATGAAGAACGGCGTGCGCTGCCTGAACCTCGCGGCAACCGTGAAGTAGGGCCGCGACGAGACCCGCTGCCGGCCGGCGCATCCGCCGCCTCGACGCGTCGCGACTCTCCCGTTACGCTCAGCGCGTGGTTGCCCAGGTTCCCATTCAGGATTTTTTCCCGGTGTTCGGCGGCGTGTTCTCGCTGCTCTGCCTGTGGGGCGCGATGCGCGCGGGACGCCGCCGCCGCTTCGTGGACAACCTGCCCACATCCAAGACCAGCGGCGTGTTCATCGGGTTCGTCGAGGTCAAGGGCACCGCGGAAAGCGCGAACCCGCTCGTGAGTCACCTCGCCGGCGCCCGGTGCGTGCGATACTCGTGGGAGATTGAGGAGCACTGGTCGCGCACCGTCACGGAGACGTATACCGACAACCAGGGCAAGCCCCAGACGCGCACGCGCCACGAGAGCGGGTGGAAGACCGTGGACAGCGGCGGCGAAGCGCTCGACGCCTTCTATGTGAAGGACGACTGCAGCCACGTGCTCGTGCGACCGGAAGGCGCGGAGGTCGAGCCAGCCCCCGTCTTCAACGAGACCTGCGGCCGGAGCGACCCGCTCTACTACGGGAAAGGCCCCGCCGTCGCCGTGTCGGACTCCGATCACCGGCGGCGCTTCACGGAATCGGCCATCGAGCTGCACGCGCCGCTCTACGTCATGGGGCAGGCGCGCGAGCGCAATGACCTCGTCGCGCCGGAAATTGCGCACGACAAATCCGCGCCCATGTTCCTGATCTCGACGCGCAACGAGAAACAAATCAGCTCCGGGTTTGGCTGGGCGTACTGGGGCTGGGTGGTGTTCGGCCTGATGCTGGCCCTGGCAGGTGTGATCGCACGCGACTCGGCAACCGGACGCGACGTCGCGGGGCGCTGGCCGTTCTACCTGATCCCCGCGGCGTGTTACGGGTTTGTCGTCGCGCTCGCGTGGGTGTGGATGGCGTTCAACAGCCTTGTGGACCTGCGCCAGCGCGTGCGGCAGGCGTGGTCGCTCGTGGACGTGCAACTCAAGCGCCGGCACGATCTCATCCCGAATCTCGTGGGCGTGGTGACCGGGCTCGCGGGGCACGAGAAGTCGTTGCAGACCGAACTCGCCGCGATGCGAAGCCAGCTCCAAGCCACGCCGCCGGGCGTGCCGGGGCCGGATTACCGCGCCTGCACGCCTGTGCTCGTCGCCGTGCAGGAGCGTTATCCGGCCCTGGTGTCGCAGGAGAGTTTCGCGAAGCTCCAGCGCGAGCTCGTGGACACCGAACAACGCATCGCGCTCGCGCGCGGCTACTTCAACGACATCGCCACGCACTACAACACGCGGCTCGAAACCGTGCCGGACCGTTTCCTTGCAGGCCTCGGGGCTTTCACACCGCAGCCATTAATGGCGGCGAATGACTTCGAGCGAACCCCGGTGCAGGTGGAGTTTGCGACGTGAGCGACGCACCGAAACTTCCGGCGTGGCTGAAGGCCTCCGGGGACACCGTGCTGCTTGCGATCAAGCTGCACCCCCGCGGCTCACGCGACGAAGTCGCGGGTGAAGCCGGCGGCGAGCTGAAAGTGAAAGTCACCGCGCCGCCTGTCGATGGCGCTGCGAACGAGGCGCTGCTGCGGTTTCTTGCGAGCCACCTCGGTTGTCCACGCGGCGCGGTGCGGTTGGTGCGCGGACAGACCGCCCGCCACAAGTCAGTCGCCGTCACCGGAATGTCCGCCGGGTCGGTCGTGAAACGACTGGCATGACTGGACTTCGAATCTCAGAACCAACCACGAATGAGCCTTCGACTGATCTCCACCGACTTTGACGGAACCATCCACCTGGACCACACGGATCCGCCCGTGCCCGCGGCGTTCGAAGCGCGCATCGCGGACTTGCAGCGGTCCGGCGTGCAGTGGTGCATCAACACGGGGCGCGATCTCGCGGGACTGCTCGAGGGCATGGCGCGAGCGCGCATGACGGTCACACCCGACTGGGTGGTGACGGTGGAGCGGACGATTCACTTCCGCGACGGGGCGCGCTTCGTGCCGCTCGAACCGTGGAGCACCGAGTGCGACCGCCAGCACGCCGCACTGTTCCGGAGTCTCGCGGGCGACCTGCCGGGTTTGTTCGAGTGGGTGAACGGCCGGTTCAAGGCAGCCGTGTTTTCGGATCCGTGGTCGCCGTTCTGCCTTATCGCGCAAAACAACAAGGACGCAGACACCATCGAGGCGTTCCTGCTCGACTACGCGCGCGGTCGCGACGATCTCAAAGTGGTCCGAAACGATGTGTATGCGCGGTTCTGCCACGCGGCATTCACCAAGGGGACTGCGCTGGCGGAGATCACACGGCAACTCGGCTTGCGGAGCGGGAACGTGCTCGCCGCCGGCGACCACTTCAACGACCTGCCGATGTTGCGCGGCGACGTGGCGCACTGGCTCGTGGCGCCCGCGAATGCGATCATGCCCGTGCGCGACGCGGTGCGCGCTCACGGCGGCTTCATCAGCACACGGGACGGCGGCACGGGCACACTCGAGGGGATCGACTGGTGTTGCGCGGCCTTGAAGGCTCAACAAACCAGCTAAACTGACTTCGAACTAGTTTGAACGGAACTTATTGACACGAAACAGGCGCGCACCCGCCCCGACCACGCCCTCGCTGAACCCCCGCGCCCACAGGCACTTCGCGATGCGGCTAATCGATTGACAGACCGGGGTCCGATGTTAGTGTGCCTCCGCATTTCGAGGCGCTCCGCCCTGTGAATATCACCCGGGCAGTGCCGTCTCTTGCCAGTCTGAATCCAGCTTTCGACCCATGAGCGATTCCACCACGACGGCGCCTGCGCAGGGCGGCGCGCCCAAAATTTCCAGCATCTCCGAGGCGGTCATCCGCATCGCGGGCAATTCACAGGACGGCATCCAGGCGATCGGCGGTTTCCTCGCGCGCCTCGCCGGCCGCAGCGAGCAGGACGTCATGACGTTCATGACGATCCCCTCGACGATTTCCGGCGGGCCCTCCATTTTTCAAGTGCGCATCGGCAACGGCGAGGTGCTCAGTTCGGGCGACGACGCGGATGTTCTGCTGTGTTTCTACCAGCACTCTTACGAAGACCACATCAAGTCGCTCCGCAAAGGCGGCATCGTGCTGTATGACTCCGATCACGTGGAGGTGAAGCCCGAGTGTCAGCAGGATTACCACCACGTCGGCGTGCCGATTTCCGGCCTCACCGTCGAGGCGATCGGCGGCACGGCAAAGGACAAGGGCAAGAACATCTTCGCCCTCGGCCTCATCGCCAAGATGTTCGACCTGAACGTGCCGAAGCTGGAGCGGCTCGTGACCGAGCGCTTCACGGGCAAGGACCAAAGCATCGTGACCAACGCGCTGACGGCGTTTCACGCGGGCTATGCGCACTCGCTCGGCAATGTCGTCGACCTTTTCCGCTTCATTGACAGCGAAAAAAAGGGCCGCCGCCAGATCGTGACCAACGGCAATGAGGCCATCGGTTACGGCCTCATCGCGGCGGGCGTGCGCTTCGGCGCGGGCTACCCGATCACGCCATGGTCGGACATCATGGAGTTGCTCCGGCGCGAATTGCCCAAATACGGCGGCACATTCGTGCAAACCGAGGATGAAATCGCCGCGATCTCCATGGCCATCGGCGCGAGTTACGGCGGGCGTGTCGCCGTGACGGGTTCAAGCGGCCCTGGCATCTCGCTCAAGACGGAGGCGCTCGGTTGGGCGGTCATGGCGGAAGTCCCGATCGTCATCATCGACGTGCAGCGCGGCGGACCCTCGACGGGCATGCCCACGAGCGTCGAGCAGAGCGACTTGAACATCGCGTGCTTCGGGGGCCACGGCGACAGCCCGCGCGTCGTGATTGCGCCGGCCAACGTCGAGGACTGCTTTTACATGGCGATCGAGGCCGTGAACATCGCGCGCAAGTATTCCGTGCCGGTGATTTTTCTCACCGACCAGGGCATCGCCACGCGCATCGAGGCGTTCGAGGAACCCGACCTCGCGAAGGTTTGCCAGGACATCTCCCCGGACTTCACGCCCGTCGCCGACCACAAGCCCTACGACTTGAACGCGCCGGACGGCATCACGCGCCACGTCGCGCCGGGCACACGCATCGCGAGCGGGAAGTATCCGATCACCACCGGACTCGAGCACGACGAACTCGGCCACCCCACCGGCTCGCCCAGGTTGCACATGCAAATGACCGCCAAGCGCCGGAACAAATTGCGAAAGCTCGCCGCCGAACTGCCCGTGCCGCAGACTTACGGCCCGCCCGAGGGGAACGTCTTGCTCGTCGGCTGGGGCAGCACCCAGGGGCCGCTGCGCGAGGCCGTGAACCGCGCGCGCGCCGTCGGGGACAGCGTCAGCGCGCTGCACATCAAGTATCTCAATCCGCTGCCGAACGGGCTCGACACGATTTTCGCCGGGTTCAACCACGTCTTCGTCGTCGAGTTGAACGACGAGGGCATCTACGGCTACGGGCAACTGGCCGGCCTGCTGCGCGCCCGCTATTGCGACCCGAAGATCCAAGGCATCAACAAGACCGACGGCCTCACTTGGAAGGTGCGCGAGATCCTGCAGCGCGCGACCGACAGCGTGGCGGCCGGGATGCGGAAACTGTGACCTTTCGATGAGACACTCGTCCCCCTTTCACCCGGACCGACCCCTGCCTCTTGACCCACCATGAACACGCCCGCCCTTTCGCTCGAACCCCTCCCGCGCACCGGCGTTGCTGGGACGCTGCCCGTGCCGCCCCCGTTTCTGGATGCGGACCGCAAGCCGCTGATGAAAAAGGACGTCGCCGCCGATCACCCGACGTGGTGCCCCGGCTGCGGCGACTTCTCGGTGCTCGCGCTCTACTTCAAGCTCATCGAGCGCCGCAAGCTGCACCATGAAAAGCTCATGACCGTCGCGGGCATCGGCTGCTCGTCCCGGTTTCCGTATTTCGTCCAGGGCCACGGCGCGCATTTCATTCACGGGCGCGCGCTCCCGTTCGCCAGCGGCGTGTCGCTCTCGCGGCCCGATCTGCACGTGTTCGTCTTCGGCGGCGACGGCGACGCCTTTTCGATCGGCGGCAACCACTTCAACCACACCGCGCGCAAGAACATCAAGATGACCTACGTGGTCATGGACAACTGGGTCTACGGCCTGACGAAGAAGCAGACCTCGCCAACCAGCCCACTGGGATTCAAGAGCAAGACCGACGTGTGGGGCGCGATCGACCAGCCCATCAACCCGATGAAACAGGCCATCTCCGCCGGTGCCACATTCGTCGCCCGCACCACCCACACGAACGCGAACCACGTCCTCCAGACGATGGAAGCCGCGATGGATCACGATGGCTTCAGCTTCATCGAATGCCTCAGCGAGTGCGTCGAGTTCTACGAGGGCGCCTTCGACGCCAGCAACCCGCGCAAGGGCGGCCAGTTTACACCCGTCCCCGCCGACCACGACGTGACCAGCGAGGACGCCGCCTACAAGCTCGCGGGCGAGGCGTTTCCCGGCCACTTCGGAATCTTCTACAAGGTGAACCGCCCGACGAAGAACGCGCTCGAGGCCGGCATCAACGCCAAGGCGCAGGAGAAGACGAAAAGCATGAAGGACTGGGAGATTCTGCAAAAGAACTTCGACCGGATGAAGTGACCGACGCGCTGCGCCCGGCTCATCGCGGCGAAGACCGGCAGGAAGGCGTGAGCCCGGACCGCCGGATGTCCGGACTTGCCCCCAGCTTGGAGCGCGGCCCCTTCGTCGTCCAAGATTCCGCCCCGCGCCACTTCACAACGTCATGAGCGCCCCCGCAGACTCCCGCGAACTGCTGAAACACTTCAGCATCGTCTTCGTGATTGCGCTCGCGGGTTACGTCCTCCTCTGGTCGCTGGACTCCAACCTCCGGAACCGCCGCGCCCCGTGGGAGATTGCGTTCGAGCGCGAACCCGGCGGCGACCCCGCCATCGCCATCAAGCCGCCCGCGCCCGGCGGCGCGAGCGTGCGCATTGTGTTCACCGGCGAAGCCCTCGCCGCGACCAACTCGCCCGGCTTGGTGCGGTTCGACAAACCGCGCCCGCCGCTGCCATTCGGCACGGTGATCTACGACGACCTCATGTATTTCCCCGGTGCAGTAACGATGGATTTTTTCGGCCACGAAATCGAACTGCTCCCGACCCGGCTCGGCGTGAATCGCAAGGAGCGCGCATGGACACCCGGCGAAGTCGTGCGCCTCACGCCGGATCAAAAACCTGGCCCGCGGCCGCCCGACCGAAAGCGCCCTGCGCGCAAATCACCCTGAGCGCGCCGGAGCGGGGGATTGGACTTTCAATCCCGGAGCGCCGATGTCATCATCCCAGCGCGAGTGAGCGCTTCGAAGCGCGGTTCTGACGCGCCCGATCTTCAAAACCTCTCCTTGAAGAGCGGACGCAAGCCCGCGGGCCGGAAACTCCGGCCCGCCGAGGCGACCCCGGCTTCCAAACTTGAGCACATCGCGAACCTCCCGATGGACGGGGCGGCTCCGAAACCCGAGAAGCCCTACGAAAAAGTCCAGCGCACCAAGGTCCTGCTCTGGCACAGCGTCGGTTACCTCGTCGTGCTCACGGTCGCATGGAGCGAGCCGCTCGGCCGCTTGTTCTTCGACCGGCAGGGCGGCGGATCCCGCGACACTTCGCCGTCGCGGAATTCTCGTTGACGCTTCGAAGCGCGACCTTACCATCCGCGCGCGCTCGCGCCTGACGCGCACGCGACACGAATCAGGAAATCCAACATGCCAGTCAAAGTCGCAATCAACGGCTTCGGGCGGATCGGCCGTCTCGTCTTCCGCGCCATGGTCGAACAGGGCCTCGTCGGCTCCGAGATCCAGGTCGTCGCCGTCGGCGACATCGTCCCCGCGGACAACCTCGCCTACCTCCTCAAATACGACTCCTCGCAGGGCCGCTTCAACGGAACGACCAGCTCAAAGAAATCCTCCGGCGACAAGGCCGAGGACGACGTGCTCGTCGTGAACGGCGCCGAGATCTTGGTGGTCAGCGCGAAGTCTCCCGGGGAACTCCCGTGGAAGGCCCTCGGCGTGGACATCGTCATCGAATCCACCGGACTCTTCACCGACGCCGACCGCAGCGACGATCCGAAGGTTCGTTCCACGTCCGCCTACGGACACATCCGGGCGGGCGCGAAGAAAGTCATCATCACCGCTCCCGCGAAGAACGAGGACGTCACGCTCGTGCTGGGCGTCAACCAAGGGAAGTATGATGCGGCGAAACACCACGTCATTTCCAACGCGAGTTGCACGACCAACTGCCTCGCGCCCGTCGTGCACGTGCTGCTCCGGGAGGGCTTCGGCATCGAGGAAGGCCTGATGACGACGATTCACGCCTACACCGCCACGCAGAAAACCGTGGACGGCCCGAGCAAGAAGGACTGGAAGGGCGGCCGCACCGCGGCGGTGAACATCATCCCGTCGAGCACCGGAGCCGCGCGCGCAGTCGGGCTCGTGTGCCCCGAGGTGAAAGGCAGGCTGACCGGCATGGCGTTCCGCGTGCCCACGCCGACGGTTTCCGTCGTGGACCTCACGGTGAAGACCACTCGCGACACGAGCTACGCGGAAATTTCGGCCGCGATGAAGAAGGCGAGCGAGACTTACCTCAAGGGCATCCTCGAATACACGGGCGACGAAGTCGTGAGCACGGACTTCGTGCACAGCGCCGCGTCGTCGATCTACGACGCCGGCAGCGGCATCGAACTCAACAAGCGGTTCTTCAAGCTCGTGAGCTGGTATGACAACGAGTGGGGCTACTCCAACCGCATCGGCGACCTGGTCCGGTTCGTGATCTCGAAGGGGCTGTAGGTTCCCTCCGGGTTTCCACAACGCATCAGTCCTCCCGGGACGACCAGAGACTGTTCCTGCCTCGGGCTGCGACAGCGCAAGTGCCCGTCGCGCACGACCGGCCGCGCCCGTTCCAACGGCTCAACCAGCGTATCTCCGGCACGCAAAACGAACAGTCGCCGTCGTAGGGGAGTTTGAAGTCCCAGTCGCTCATGAAATCGGGCGGCCGCGCCCGGCCGCGCATCAAGCGGCGCCGACGGGCTCGGGCTGGTCTGCGCCGGGCTGAGGTTTGGGCTCGTCGAAGTGCCCGTGGGCGCGGAATTTCTCGTAGCGTTTCCGCAACCGGTCGGCGACCGGCGTCGCGGAGAGTTCGTCGAGGTGACGCGAGAGATGCGCCTTCAAAGTCGCCGCAGTTCGCGCCGGGTCATGGTGCGCGCCGCCGAGAGGTTCGGGGATGATTTCGTCCACCAGACCGAGCGAGAGCAAGTCCTTGGCCGTGATCTTGAGCGCCTCGGCGGCCTTGGGCGCGGCGTTGCGTTCTTTCCACAGGATGGCCGCGCAACCTTCGGGGCTGATGACCGAGTAGTAGGCGTTCTCGAGGATCAGCACGCGGTCGGCGACGCCGATGCCGAGTGCGCCGCCGGAGCCGCCCTCGCCGATGACGGCGGCGATGATGGGCACTTCGAGCAGGGTCATCTCGCGCAAGTTCACCGCGATGGCTTCGGCGATGTGGCGCTCCTCGGCCCCGATGCCGGGATACGCGCCCGCGGTGTCGATGAGCGTGATGATCGGCAGGCTGAAGCGGTCCGCCACGCGCATGAGCCGGAGCGCCTTGCGGTAGCCCTCGGGATGCGCGGAGCCGAAGTTGCGCAGGATGTTCTCCTTCGTGTCGCGGCCCTTCTGCGTGCCGATGACCATCACCTTGCGGCCGTCGAGTTTCGCGAAGCCGCCGACCACCGCGCGGTCATCGGCGAACAGCCGGTCGCCATGCAATTCGGTGAAGTCCGAGAACGCCGCGCCGATGTAGTCGAGCGAGTAGGGGCGTTTGGGGTGGCGCGCGAGCTGGACGCGCTGCCACGCGGCGAGGTTGGAGTAGGTGTGGCGCTTGAGCGTGTCGAGCTTGGACTCGAGCATGCGGCATTCCTCCTCGAAGCTCACGCCGATCGAGTGTTTCGTGGGGTGCTTGCGAAGTTCCTCCAGCTTGCGTTGCAACTCGACGATGGGCTTCTCGAAATCGAGCTGATGCTTCATGCGCTGCGGAGCTTAGGCGCCGGGGCAAAGTGCGGCAATGCACAATTAAGCCGTGCCAACTCAGCGCGCGACTTCGACGACGATGTGCGTGTCCGGATCGATCGCGAACCGCTTCCCCGCTGGAAGTGCGGGCATGGATTGGACAAAACCCGCCCTGACCAGCTCGTTCCAATCACGAGGCAGCCGTTGGAATTTGTCGTAGAACCGGGCGACCGCGCCCGTGAGGACAGAGTTCACCGCCTTTGGGTTTGACTCGCCCGCTCCCGGTGCCGTCGCCGGGATCGTGGAAACGACACCCGGCTCTCCCGGAGCGACGGGTGGCGATGGCGCGGCTGCCGCCGCGCCGCCTGCCGGCGCGGACTTCGGACTCGCAGGAGGTGGGGTGACAGCCGCGGGTGCCATGTCTCCCGAGGGCTTTTTGCATCCGAGGAAAGCCGCGAGAACGACCAAGGATCCGACAGCGAGCCGTTTCATGAGGGGGAGACCCACGCTTCAAAACATCGGCGTGTAGGCCGTGCTGTTCATTGGATCGTCGGCCCACATGTGGACCGAGCCGTTGGGCGCGATCATCCCGAAGTCCGACGAGCGCATGGTGTTCCCTTTTCGATATTCGACATGTCCGTCCACCATCAGGAGGTTTCCGCCAAGCTCGTGGAGCACGGTGTAGTTTTCCTTGAGGCCGATGGAGTTGAGCGTGGTCGGGTTGAACGGATCGAATCGAAAATGCCAGTAACGGTAGGTGTCGTTGGCCTGTCGAAATGGCCGGAGGAAAGCGATGTCGCGCCGGTCAAACAGCTCCTGCAGATAGACAAGCCCCGAAGGATTGGGGATGCGCGACACGCGGCGGCGCATGACTCGATTCGGTGTGACCGTGGCATCGATGTAGCTCATCACAACCGCGTTTCCAAGGTAGCTCGTCACATTGGTCGCCGTTACTTCCTGGGTTGGTCCTGCCGGGCGCGTCACCGGGCAGGTGAACATCCGCGCGACGGTGTTGGAAGTGGTTCCGATGAAGGGCACCAACGAACCCAGGTAGTTCGGGGTGCCGGACGTGATGAAACTCGTGACGGCGTCGTTGCCCGCCGGCGTGCAGTCGTCGTTGTCATCGGCATACATGTTCAAGGCCAGCCCAACCTGCTTGATGTTGTTCAGGCAGTAGGACTGTTTGGACTTGTTCTTCGCCTTCGCCAAGGCTGGGAGGAGCAACCCGGCGAGAATCGCGATGATCGCGATGACAACGAGAAGTTCAATCAGCGTGAACGCAGTGCGGGACTGGAATGGGCGTTGTGATCTCATCGCTTCAGTTCGGGTCGGACGCTGGCACAGGGGCCTCGCACTGGCAAGGCTCGATTCGAAAGGGGGCCGTTCTCACTTCACGAAGCCCTGGACCTTGAGCCACACGGCCACGTCCCGCGTCCACGGATGCAGCGCCTCGATCTTGTGCTGCGCGGGATCGTAACCCTTCATGCCAAGGCCGATCCCGTGCGGGCCTTTCTGATAGACGTGCAGGTCGAACGGCACGCCGCTCTTCTGCAACGCTGCCGCGAAATCCATCACGCCCTCGACCTTCACGGCCTTGTCTTCCCATGTGTGGAAAAGAAACGTCGGCGGCGTGTCCTTCGTGACCTGAAGCTCGTTGGAGAGGAGTTTCACGAGTTCGGGCGCGGGTTCGTTGCCGAGCAGATTTCGTTTTGAGCCCGCATGGGTGTTTGCTCCCATGCTGATCACCGGATAGCAGAGGATTCCGGCGTCCGGACGACAACTCACGCGCTCGATGGCATCGGCGTCATCGGGTTTGCCGGCGTCGAAGTGCGTGAGCGCCGTCGATGCGAGGTGGCCTCCGGCGGAACTTCCCATCACGCCAATGCGCCTCGGGTCGAGCTTCCAGGCCGCCGCGTTCGCGCGCACGGTGCGAAGCGCGCGTTGGACATCATTCATCATCGCGGGGTGGCGATAGTTGGCGGAGCCGAGGCGATACTTGAGCACGAACGCCGCAATGCCGTGTTGGTTGAGGAACAGCGCGTAGTCGCGCCCCTCGTGCGACGCAAGACCCCCGTAACCGCCGCCGGGGCAGATCACGAACGAGGCGCCCGTCGCCTTTTCCGCATCCGGCCAAAACGGTGTGAGCGTGGGGACGTCCTTCACGGGATCGTTGCCTAGCGCACCGGGCGCGCCCTGCGGCCACAGCGGGAAGGGTTCGCGTGGTTGCGCGAGGGCTGTGGCAGCGAGTGCGAGCAATGCGGCGACGGCTAACAGAGCTTTCATGGGCGTGACGATACGGACGCGGGTCAACGGAGGCGAGTTTGGAGTTGGAAGTTTCTGATTCGCCCCCCGCGATGCGCGGCAAACCGGACGCCCCGAAGCCGCCCCGTGAGACTCAGGTCGAAGGTCCGCCGCGAATCGCGCGCCGCGCGCTCCACCACCCGAGCCCCATCCCCAGCGCGAGGCCGGCGGTGTGCGCCGTGTTTGCGATGGGGCCCACCACGCCCGTGAAACAGATGAAGAACCACGCGAGCATGATCAGCTTCTCTTGATCGCCCAGGAACACGCCACCGCCGGGGAGAAACTTCCCGCGCATCCACGAGTAGCCGAAAAGCCCGAACACCACGCCGGACATGCCGCCGAAGTTGGGGCCGCTCACGAAATACTGCGCGAGGTTCGACCCCGCCGCGAGCACCAGCACCAGCACGGCAAAGCGCCCGCTGCCGCGCCGCGCCTCGATCATCGCCCCGAGCGAGAAGAGCCACATCATGTTCCCGAGAATGTGCATCGCGCCGAAGTGCAGGAGGGCCGGAGTGAAGACGCGCCACACCTCGCCGCGGCGGACTTCGGGCATCGCCTCCGCGGCGCGTTTGACCCGCTCCTCCCACGAGATGAACAACGCCTGCACCGGTTCGCGCTCCGAGCCGAGCTTGGAGAGAATCGCCACCCACACGCACGCGGCGATCAGCACAAACGTCAGCGGGCCGATGCCGTAGCCGCCGAGCTTCGCAAAGAGCTGTCGGCGGTTGAACATCCGGCGGCGCGCGGCTTCGTTGTCCTTGCGAACGGCCTCGCGTCGCTCGCTCGCAGCGTCGCGGGCCGCGGCATACTTCGGGTCGGCGGGATTCGCGATGAACTCGGCGAATTGCTGCGCGGCGCGGTCCACGTCCTCGTCCGCGACAATCCAGACTGCAAACGCGGCGTCGCCATCGCGCTCGACTTGGTTGTCCACTCCCTGCGCGTAGAGATAGTCGCCCAACCGCCTCGCGTCGGACTCGGATTGCAACTGGCCAATCTGGCGCATCGTGGTGGGGCAGGCGCTGCTCGGAGCCGGCGACCTGCTCGCGGATTCGGTGTTCGCCCCGCTTCAGGCTACTTCTCGCGCTTGAGTGCGACCTCGGTCGCCGGCGGGAGCTTGAGTGTCGGCTCGCCCTTCAAGTAACCGAGCGAGGTGAGGAACGCATCCGCCTGCCGCGCGGTGATCTCCGTCCACGGCGGGCGGTTGAAAAACCCGTGCGGCATGTCGGCCGCGCTGTAGAGATCGACGCGGTTGCCGAGTGGCGCTGCCTTCGCGGCAAACTCGCGGGCGTGGTCGAACATGCGATCAGCGGTGCCGAAGAACATGACGGTCGGCACGAGTCCTTTCGTGATGTGGCGCGCCGGGTCCATGCGCGGGATGATGTCCTTGCCGGCGGACCACTGGCCCACGACGTTCAGCGCCGCGAGGTCGAGCGCGGGATTGAAGAGCACAAGCGCATTGGGTTTGGACGAGACCTTTGCGTCCTCGCCCATCGCCTCGAAGCCCTCGCACATCGCGGTGCACGCGGCGGTGTGACCGCCCGCGGAACCGCCGCCTGCGACGATGCGGTCGGGGTCCACTCCAAGTTCGGCCGCGTGCGCGCGCATCCAGCGCACCGCGCTCTTGGCGTCCTCGACGCACGCGTCGGGCGTGACGCCCTGCCGCGATTGCACGCGGTAATCGGCACGCGCCGCGACCATCCCGCGCGTGGCCAGATAATCAGCCTGCATGAAGAACTGGTTCGGCGTGCCGTTCTTCCAGCCGCCGCCGAAGAAGAACACGATGGCCGGGCGCTTGTCAGCCGCCTTCCAGCCGTTGGGATGGTGGACGAACAGCTTGAGGTCGGTGCCGGACGCGCGCTTGTAGGTGAACTCCCTGAGCGTCGTTCCCGCCGAAGGTTCGCGCGCGACCTCGGCCTTGGCTTCGCGCTTCGCAACATTCTTGGCTTTCTCGGCGGGTTTGTCCTGCGCGACAAGCGACGGGGCGAAGGTGAGTGTGAGGGCGAGCGTGAGCGTGAGCGGGGATGGTTTCATGATGGGCTACTTGATCTCCGATTTCCGGCGCTTCGTCAAACCACGGGTCGCTTCGCCGGGCGCGGTGGCTTTCGGCAGCTTTGCGATGATCGAAGCAACGACATCGGTGGTGCAGTAGATGGCCTTGGGACACATCACTTTTGTCGCCGACCTTGTCAGGTTCGCCGCCGCAGAAAACGATCGGGATGTGCGGGCGTTTCTTCGCTTCCCAGACCCATTCAGCCACGGCGCGACCGTCCAGGGCAGCCGGTCGGGCGGAATGACCATCACGTCGGGCAGCCAGCCGCCGGGCCATTTCATGTGGTCCGACGTGCTGGAATGGCCGATGACCTTGTGATCGGCGGCCGCGAGCGATTTCATGCACGCGGCCAACCCGGGGGCGTTCCAGTGAGGGTGGAAAACCTCGTCCATTGCGCGGTGAGTCATGCGGAAGGGGATCAGTGACTCACGCCAGCTTCACCTCGACGAACTGCCGCGCGATCTTCCCGTCCTTTGCGCGGCAAAGGAAGTAGCCCTTCTCTTTGGTGCGGTCGTGGTTCGCACGCGAGAATGCGCAGCAGCGGTTCGTGGTGATCATCGTGCCGCCGTGCGGGCGCTCGGTGAAGCCGTGAAAGTGGCCGTTGAACATCGCGACGAGGTTCAGTTCCTTGAATCGTTCGAGCACGGCGTCGGCATTCACCACGCGATACGGCGTGAGCACGCCGAAAGGGAAGTGTGTGAAGACAACCGTGGGCAGGTCCTTCTTGATCCGGGGCAACGCGTCGTCGAGCCACCGCAACGTGTGCGCCTGCACGGACACGCCGCTCGCCTTCGGTCCGTCGCTCGAATCGAGCCCGATGAACTGCCAGCCACGGTGGGAGAGGTTGTAGTTCGTGGAGTCGGGGAAGAACTTGTCGTAGGCCTTGCGGTCGCCCGGCGCGGTCCAGTCGTGGTTCCCGATGACGGTGTTGTATGAAATGCCGATCGAGTTGAGCACGTCGCGAACCGGCCCAAGCTGCCCGGGCGTGCCGTGCTCGCACAAGTCGCCGACCACGAGCGCAAACTCCGGCCTCGGCTCCGTGGCCTTCATCTGTCGCACCATCGCGGCGAACCACGGCTCGCACTTCTTGTCGAGGTAGTGCAGGTCGTTGACGACGATGAACGTGAACTCACCGCCCTTGCCATTGTCCGCCGCGCGAAGCCGTCCGGGCCAGAGGCCGAGTGAGAGCAACGCGCCGGCGGAAAGCCCGGCTGCACGCCGACGGGAGATCGAAGCCATGACATCAGTGAATCACAACGCACTGCCGCGTGAAAGCGCCGCTTACTGCAAATAGTTTGCAATTCTACTTGCGTTCCAACGACCAGTCTGCTGTATTTCGCCCACGCCGTGAATTGGAATCCCTTCCACTCGACCCTGCGCGGGCGACTCAAGCCCGTCGCAGCGGTGTCGCTTGCGGGGATTATCGTCTGGCTCGCTGTCTTCTCCGGCACGTCCGCGCTTCACGCCGAACATCACGAGGACGGTTCGTCCAGCCATCTCTGCGCCGTCTGCCATTTCACCAAGGGCGGAGTGATCGCGGCGGACGCATCTCCAATCCTCGGCACGGTTCTGCTCGTCGTCACGATCGCGCGCACCCCTGTTTTCCGTCTCGTTCCCTCCTCGAGCGATGTCCGGCTTGCGCCGGGCCGCGCCCCGCCTCGTTTCTCCTGCACCCCGAGTCGTTAGTTCGTGTCCGTGTTGCAGTGGGTTTGAATCCGCCAAGACTGGCGGTCAATTGCAGGAAAAACTATGAAACTGAAATCTCTGCTGGGGTGGTCGTCTGCCCTTTGCCTGTGCGCGATGACGCTGCAGGCCCAGACGGCGAATGAAATCGAACCGCTTCGCAAACAACTCAAGGAACTGCAGGATCAGTTCCAGCGACAGCAGGAGGCGCAGCGTCAGCAAATCGACGCGCTCACCCGGAAAATCGAGTCGTTGGAGAAAGCCCCGCCGCGCTTGGACAGCGCGACCGCGGCGCCGCAGCCTGCGCCTGCGGACGTGACGACGCCGCGGCCGTGGCGACCGACGGATCCGCTCCGACTCGGAACAGGCCGGGCGTATTTGGATGTTTCCCTCGACGCGCTCTTTGCCGCGGGCGGCTCCACGGCGCGCGACATCGAGGGCGGCACCCAACTCGGCGCGCACGACCCGAACCAGCGCGGCTTCACCGTGCAGAATGTCGAGTTGACGCTCGCGGGCGCGGTGGATCCTTACTTCCGCGCGCAGTCCTCGATCGTCTACCAGCTCAACTCCGCGGGTGAGTCCATCTTCGAGCTGGAGGAAGCGTTTGCGGAAACGCAATCGCTGCCCGGCGGCCTGCAACTGCGCGCGGGCCAGTTCTTCACCGAGTTCGGGCGCCACAATCCGACGCATCCGCACGCGTGGAGTTTCGTGGACCAGCCGCTCGTCAACGGCCGCTTCTTCGGTGGCGACGGGCTTCGCAACCCCGGCGCGCGTTTCTCGTGGCTCGCGCCCACGCCGTTTTACGCGGAGCTGTTTCTCACGGTGCAATCGAGTCACGGCGAGACCGCGGAGAGCTTTCGCAGCGAGCACGAAGGCGAGGCGTATCTCGGCCGCATCGGCGCGGCGGGACGGGTTCGCTCTCCAGGCGACCTGCTGTTCACGCCCCGGCTGGCAACGAGCTTCGAGCTCACCGACACGCAGACGCTGTTGCTCGGCGCGTCCGCCGCGCTCGGCCCGAATGCGAGCGGCACGGACACCGACACGCGCATCTTCGGCTTCGACGTGACGTGGAAGTGGCGGCCGGCGAACCACCACGCAGGTTTCCCGTTCGTCTCGTGGACCACCGAGGGCATGTGGCGGCGCTACCAAGCGGCCGCGTTCAACTGGGACCTCAACAACAACACCACCGTGGATCCGGACGAGCGCGACGGCGACGCTAACGGCGTGCCCGACCTGTATCCGCGCGAGCAGCTGCAGGACCACGGCCTCTACTCGCAGGTCGCATGGGGCTTCCGCAAGGGTTGGGTCGCGGCGCTTCGCGGCGACTGGCTGGGCGGCAAGCGCGCGCAATACGAAAACCTGTTCCTCGGCCCCGATCCTCAGCGAGACTCGCGCTGGCGTCTCTCGCCAAACCTCACGTGGTTCCCGAGCGAATTCTCGAAGGTCCGGTTCCAATACAATTACGATGACCGGAAGAACATCGGCGTGGATCACAGCCTGTGGCTGCAATTCGAGTTCAGCCTTGGCGCGCACCCGGCGCACAAATTCTGACGCAACGCGAAAGGAAAGACCATGCTCACCCGATTCCTGCTCCCGACCCTTTGCGTCGTGCTGAACCTGCACGCCGCGCCCGCGAAGCTCACGATCGTCGCGACTACACCGGATTTTGCCGCGCTCGCGCGCGAGATCGGCGGCAACCGCGTCGAGGTCACTGCGCTCGCCAAGCCCACTGAGGACCCGCACTTCGTGGACGCCAAGCCCAGCTTCATCGTGAAGCTCAACCGCGCCGACGCGCTCATCGAGAGCGGCGCCGAACTCGAAGCCGGCTGGCTGTCGCCACTCCTCGAAGGCGCGCGCAACGCGAAACTCGCCGCCGGCAAGCCCGGACGCATCCAGTGCAACGCGGGCGTGACCATGCTCGAGGTGCCCGCGGCGCTCGACCGTTCGAAGGGCGACATCCACGCCGCGGGCAATCCGCACTTCATGACCGATCCGCTCAACGGCCGCATTGTCGCCGCGCATCTCGCGGACGCTTTCGCGCAACTCGACCCGGCTTCAGCGGACTACTTCAAGTCGGCCCTGAAGCAGTTCGACGACAAGCTGCAGGCGAAGCTGCCCGAATGGCAGAAACTCCTCGCGCCGTTCAAGGGGCGGCGCGTCGCCACGTATCACAACTCGTGGCCATATTTCGCGAAGCGCTTCGAGTTGAGCATGGACCTGTTTCTCGAGCCCAGGCCCGGCATCCCACCGTCACCCGCGCACTTGGCCGACGTGGTGGCAAAAATGCATGCGGACCGGGTGAAAGTCGTGCTCACCGAACCTCACTTGAACCGTCGCACCGCCGAAAGCGTCGCCAAGCTCACCAGCGCGACGGTGGTCGACGCCGCGCAGTTTCCCGGTGCGCTCAAGAACACTGGCACCAACTACCTTGACTGGATGGACGCGATGGTGACTTCGCTGGCGAAGGCGTTTGCGCAGGCAAAGTGATTCATGGACATCGTCTTTGACCTCCTGAAATGGCCGGTGCTGGCGTGCGTGCTGCTGCCGGGCATCCTCGTCTACTTCGGCCTCCACATCATCCGGCGCGAAGTCATCTTCGTGGACCTCGCGCTCGCACAAGTCGCCGCCATCGGCACGTGCCTCTGCCTCATGCTCGGGCACGACGCGAACGACGCGCACACCTGGATCTGGTCCGCGGGCTTCACGATCATCGGCGCGCTCATCTTCGCGCTGACGCGCACCGAGGGAAAACACCGTGTGCCGCAGGAGGCGCTCATCGGCATCGTGTATGTCGTCGCCGCGGCGGGGAGCATTCTGCTGCTCAGCCGCAGCACGGCGGGCAAGGAGGAATTGCAGGCCATCCTCGTTGGCGACGTGCTCAACGTGACGTGGGCGCACGTCTGGAAGACCGGCCTGTTGTTTCTCGCCATCGCCGCCGTGCAGGTCATCTGGCGGAAACAGTTCCTCATGATTTCCTTCGAGCCCGCCCGCGCGAAGGCCGCGGGGATGAGCCTGCGATGGTGGGACTTCCTGTTCTACTCGTTGTTCGGTCTCGTCGTGACGAGCTTCCTGGAAATCGGCGGCGTGCTGCTGGTGTTCAGCTACCTCATCGTGCCCGCGGTGTGCGCAAACCTCCTCGTCACGCGCCTCGGCGCGATGCTGCTCGTCGGCTGGCTCACCGCCGTCGTCGCGAGCGTCTCGGGCATCTGGATTTCCTACAAGGCCGACCTTCCCGTCGGCGCGGCGATCGTCTGCACCCTTGGCGCGGCGCTGCTGGTCGCGGGATTCGTGTCGAAGTTTTTCCGCGGACCGCACCGGACCACGTCGGATAATCCTCCGTCTCATTGACCCGCTGCGGCCGCGCTGACATGCTGCGCGTGGTGAATCCGGTCGCGCTCATCACAGGCGCCTCTCGCGGCATCGGACGCGGCATCGCGCTCGAACTCGCTCGGGCTGGACACGACGTCGTCATCAACTTCGCCGGAAACGCCGAAGCCGCGAGCCGAACCGCCTCCGACTGCGTCCTCGCCGCGACGCTTGCGGGCAAGGATGTGAAGGCCGAGCCCTGCCGGGCCGACGTGGGCGTCTCGGCGGACCGCGCGAAGCTGATCGAGTTCACTCGCGGGAAGTTCGGCCGCCTCGACGTGCTCGTGAACAATGCGGGCATCACCTCGATCGGCCGCGCCGATTTGCTCGACGCGACGGAGGAAAACTTCGACAGGCTCATGGCGGTGAACTTGAAGGGGCCCTACTTTCTCAGCCAGCTTGCGGCGAAGTGGATGA
>VHCN01000012.1 GCA_016871675.1 Verrucomicrobiota bacterium | reverse complement strand
GAGCCGCGACATGGTCGAATCGGGCGACTATCATCCCGAAGTCCGCTCCTGGCTCTCGGTGAATCCCGACTCGGAGCTGCTGCCCGTCGCGCGCGCGAATGGCATGACGCACTTCGTCGCGACGCCCCAAGGCGGCGTGGTCAGCGGACAGTCCGGCCTGCTCGCGCTCGACGGCTGGGGCATCGAGGAACCCGCGGTCAAGACGCCCGTCGCGCTGCACATCACATGGCCGCGCGTGGACCTCGACCCGTCACCGCGCGAACGTGCCGCCAGTCCGGCCCAATGGAAGTCGCTCGACGACCAGGCGAAGGATCGCGCGAAGCGATTCCGGGAGCTCGACGACTTTTTCGCCGAGGCGCGCGCCTACGCGAAGGCGAAGGACGCCGCCGCGAACGGCGCGCCGGCGCCGAAACGGATTCCAGCTTGGGAGGCGATGCTGCCTTACGTGCGAGGCGAGCTGCCGCTCGTCGTCCACGCCGACGACGCGCGGCAGATCAAGGCCGCGGTGAACTGGGCGGTGACGAACAAGCTCCGGATGATCCTCGCCGGCGGACGCGACGCGTGGATGCACGGCGACCTGCTTGCGACGAACAAAGTGCCGGTGATCTACGAGCGCACGTTCAACATGGGCGGCTCGCTCTCGGCCTCGACGCCGCGCGACACGCTCGCCTACGACACGCATTTCACCGCGCCCGCGAAGCTCCACGCGGCCGGTGTAAAAGTGATCTTCAACGAGAGCCTCGGCGGCGATGCCGCGAGCACGGCGCGCAACCTGCCGTATCAAGCCGCGCAAGCGGTCGCGTTCGGGTTGCCGCGCGCGGAGGCGCTCCGGGGCATCACGCTTCATCCCGCGCAGGCGCTCGGCGTCGGCGACCGGCTTGGGAGCATCGAGGCGGGCAAGGACGCGACGTTCTTCGCGGCGACGGGGGACATCCTCGACGCGCGCGTCGAGGTGAAGCGGATGTGGATTTCCGGCCGGGAAGTCAACCTCGACTCGCGCCACACGCGGCTCTACGAGAAATACAACGCCCGGCCGGCGCCGGAACGGCCGGCGGGACGCTGACCTTGCGGGAGGCCGTCGAATTCCGCGGTGTCCGGCGCGCGGCCTCGTAGAATGTCGGCAGCTCCTCCGGCGGCATCGCAAGGTCGGCGTCGAGGATGAACAGCAGGTCGCCTGTCGCCGTGGCGAACGCCTCGCGCACGGCGCTGCCCTTGCCGCGGCCCTGCTGCTTGAGCACCTGGATGTCGCGCTCCGGGAAGTTTGCCTTCACGCGTTGGATTTCGTCCCACGGATTGTCCTTCGAATGTCCCTCGATGAAAATGATCTCGGTGCCGAGGCCCATCCCGGGAGTGCGAAGAACCGCGGCTTCGATATTGCCGGCCTCGTTGCGCGCGGGGATGACGATCGAGCAGCGCCCGGGAGTCCGGGCTTCGTGAGACGCGCGGCGGTCCATCACGCGCAGGTTGTAGCGGAGGGGCCTCGCGGCTTGCGAGACTCAAAGTGGCCGCGCCTCACGCGATCATCTTGTGCACGACGTTCGCGCCCTCGACGCCGGTGAGCTTGAAGTCGAGGCCCTGGAAACGATAGGTGAGCCGTTCGTGGTCGAAGCCGAACTGCCGCAGCACCGTCGCGTGGAGGTCGTGGACGCTGACCGGGTCGCGCGTGATGCCCCAGCCGATTTCGTCCGTCTCGCCGATGACCTGCCCGCCCCGGATGCCGCCGCCGGCGAGCCACATGGAGAAGGCGAAGGGATGATGGTCGCGGCCGGTGACGTTGGGCGAGTCGCCGCGGTTTTCGCCGAGCGGTGTGCGGCCGAATTCGCTGGCCCAGATGACCATTGTGTCGTCGAGCATGCCGCGGTGCTTGAGGTCCTTCACGAGGCCGGCGATGGCCTGGTCCGCCATGCCGGCGCAGAACGGGAGTTCCTGGTTGATATTGCTGTGATGGTCCCACGACGCGTGCAACAGCGTCACGAAGCGCGTGCCGCGCTCGATCATGCGGCGCGCGAGGAGGCAGTTGCGCGAGAAGGTCGAGTAAGTCTCCGGCCCGCCGCCGCGCCCGCCGGGATTCTCGCGGGACTTTCGGCCCACGCCGTAGAGGTCGAGGGTGGCCTGCGATTCCTTTGAGATGTCCATGAGCTCGGGCATCGCGGCCTGCATGCGGCCGGCGAGTTCGTAGGCGCCGATGCGCGAGGCGATCTCCGGGTCGGCGACGTATGTGTGGCGGAGCCGGTTCAAGTCGCCGATGGCATCGAGGCCGAGGTGCTGCATCTCGTCGGTGAAGCCCGGCGGGTTGGAGAGGTTCAGCACCGGGTCACCCTGGTTGCGGAAGATCACTCCCGCATAAGTGCTCGGCAGGAATCCGCTCGTCCACGCGCTCGCGCCCGCGCTGGAGCCGCGCCCCGCGTGCAGCACCACGTAGGCGGGGAGGTTTTGTGATTCGTTGCCGAGCCCGTAGGCGAGCCACGAGCCGAGCGTGGGCCGGCCGAAGAGCGGCGAGCCGCAGTTCATCATGAGCTGGCCGGGATGATGGTTGAACTGGGTGGTGTGCATTGAGCGCACAAGGCAGATGTCGTCCGCGACGGAGCCGATGTGCGGCAGCAGGTCGCTGAGTTCCATCCCGCACTGGCCGTGCGGCGTGAACTTGCGCGGGCTGCCCATCAGGCGCACGCCGTCCTTCTTGATGAACGCGAAGCGGACCTTCTCGAGCATTTCATCCGGCAGCTTCTGGCCGTTCATCTCGTTGAGCTTGGGCTTCGGGTCGAAGAGGTCGATGTGGCTCGGCGCGCCCTCGAAGTAGATGAGGATGCAGTTCCTGGCGCGCGGTGCGACGTGTGGCGGGCGCGGCGCGAGCGGGTCGGAGCGGCTCGGTCCGGCGGCGAGCAGGCCGTCGCGCTGGAGGCACGTGGCGAGTGCGAGCGTGCCGAGGCCGGTGGCGCTCGTGGCGAGGAAATCGCGACGCGTGAGCGTGGCGATGTCCGTTGGGGACACGTCGGGATTGCGGTTCATGGCGAGTGACGGTCTGACGCCCGGCTGAATCCGGTTGCTGATGAGGACGCTGCTGCTTTCGAGATCTGGTTCACGTCGTTCGCCTCAATCGCGGGTCACAAATTCATCCAGGTTCAGCATCACGCGGCCGAGCGCGACGAAGGTGGCTTTCTCGGCGACGGCCGGGTCGTCCTTCTTGCCACCGGCAATCTTCGCGGCGTTCTCGGCGTTGGATTGCGCGAGCTTGAGCTGGGAGTCGTAAACCCTCGCGAGCAACGCGAACTCTTCGGCGTTCGGCAGCCGGCCGAAGCAGCGCTGGAAGCCGTGGCGCAGTTTCTCGAACGGGTCGGCGGTGTCGAGCGCGGCCATGCGCTGGCCGAGTGATTGAGCGCATTCGTAGAAGACCGGGTCGTTGAGGAGCGTGAGCGCCTGCAGCGGCGTGTTGCTGCGCTCGCGACGCGTGCAGGTCGAGTTCGAGTCGGGCGCGTCAAAGGTCATCAGCATGGGATACGGCACGGTGCGCTGGAAAAAGATGTAGAGGCCGCGGCGGTTCTTCTCGGTGCCGGGGCTCTCGGTCCACTTCACGGAATTGGCGTAGCCGAGCGCGGCGATGTCCGCGGGCAGTGGCGGGCGGATGCTCGGTCCGCCGACTTTTGTGTTCAACAGCCCGCTGGCGGCGAGGTAGGAATCGCGGACGGTCTCGGCTTCGAGGCGCAGGCGGTTTTGCCGGGCGAGCAGGAGGTTGTTCGGGTCACGGTCGCGCAAGTCGGTCCGCACGACGGAGGCCTGCCGGTAAGTCGCGCTCATTGCGATGAGCTTCACCAATTCCTTGCGGCTCCAGCCCATGCCGCGGCCATTTTGAACAGACGGTGGCGAAGTCAAGGAAGCGGCTCCTTCGTTGCCTTTGTTGGCTTCCGTGGAATTCCGGGGCGACCCGAACGTGAGCGCGAGCCAGTCGAGCAGTTCGGGGTGCGTGGGTTTCTCGCCGCGAGTGCCGAAGTCGTCCATCGAGCTCACGAGTCCGCGGCCGAAGAGGCCCTTCCAGACGTGGTTGACGGCGACGCGGGCGGTGAGTGGATTCGCCGGGTCGAATAGCCAGCGTGCGAGGTCGAGGCGGTCGGGTTTCGGCCCGCGCGCCTTGAACGGATGGAGCACCGCGGGCGTGCCGGGCTGAACCTCGGCGCCGCGGTCGAGGAAGTTACCGCGCAGATGGATGGCCGTCCTGCGGCCGGCGGGTTCTTCGGTGATGACGGCGGCGGTGGTTGCGGGGAAAGCCGGCGACTTCTTTGTGTGGTCGTCGAGCGCGGCTTGAAGTGTCTTCGCGTCGGCGTCCACCTGCTCGCGGAAATACTTCGAGAGCGCCTCGATCTGCTTCGGTGTGCGCTTGTCGGGTGTTGCGGCGAGCGCCATCGCGACGGTCTCGGGCGTGGAGTCGGGCTTGAGCGGGCCCGCGGACTCCGTGACGGACAGCCGGAACTGCCCGAGCGTGTAGCCTGAATTGTATTGGTGGTCGAGCGTGACGATCAGCCGCGCGCCCTCGGGCAGGTCGGGGGGCGTCTTCGCCTCGAACACGGCCACGTGCGATTTCTGAATCTGCGGCGCGACGGCCCAGCCGGACGTGTCGAGCCCTTTCAGCGCGTTGGCCACGGGGAACCTGGCCTGCGAGTGATCCGCGAGCGGTTTCTGCAGCGGCACGTCCACTGCATCCTTCGCGCCGGGCAGTTGCACCTGCACGGTGAAATGCGTGAGCACAAAGTTCCCGTCGCTGTGGCGGCCGGGGCCTTTCTTCGGGTCGGGGTCGTCGATCGCTTCGAGGCGGACGCCGGTCACGCGCCGCACATGTGACTTGGCCTCGACGGTGTAGGTTTCCTTTGCCGGCGCCGCGCCGCTCGCGGTGATGACTTGTTCCTTGTCGGCCTTGAGTGTGGTGCCGTTCTTCGCGGAGAGCTTGTCGGGGGCGAGGGGGCGCCACGGCACGGCGTCGAGCGACGCGGTCTTGAGCCACTCGGCGAACTTCGGCGGCAGGTCGGCCTTCACGTAGGCGTCGAGCGCGGATTTGAGCTTCGTGTTCTCGGCATCGTGGGATTTTTTCGCCTTCTCGTATGCCGCGAGCTCGTCGTGTTGCGGCGACTTGATGTCCTTCTCCGACGCGTTATTGAAGAACGCGAAGAGCGAGAAGAACTCGCGCTGCGAGAGCGGGTCGTATTTGTGCGAGTGGCACTCGGCACAACCCATCGTGAGGCCGAGCCACACGGTGCTCGTGGTGCTGACGCGGTCCACGACGGCCTTGCAGCGGAATTCCTCCTGGTCCACGCCGCCCTCGGTGTTGGTGAGGGTCTGGCGATGAAAGCCCGTGGCGACGAGTTGCTCGTGCGTGGGCTTGTCGAGCAGGTCGCCGGCGAGTTGCTCGATGCTGAAGCGGTCGTAGGGCAGGTCGCGGTTGATGGCGTGGATGACCCAGTCGCGATACGTGTAGGCGAACGGCCGCGGGCGGTCCTTCTCGTAGCCGTCGCTGTCGGCGTAGCGGGCGAGGTCGAGCCAGTGGCGTGCCCAGCGTTCGCCGAAGTGCGGCGAGGCGAGCAGACGGTCTACGAGCTTCTCGTAGGCGTTTGGGCTGGCGTCATTCACGAACTCGCGCACCTGCTCTGTCGTCGGCGGCAGGCCGAGCAGGTCGAGCGAGAGGCGGCGCACCAGCGTGTAACGGTCGGCCTCGGGCGAGGGCTTGAGCCGCTCCTTCTCGAGGCGCGCGAGAACGAAGTGGTCAATGGGGTTCGCGGTCCATTTGCCGTCGCGCAGTTTGGAAGGCGGCGTGATGACTGCCGGCTTGAAGGCCCAATGGGACGCGGGGGAGGAAGGGCCCCGCGACGCGGTGCCGTCCGTGGGGTCGGGCCACGGCGCCCCGGCGTCGATCCAGGCGCGCAGTTTGCCGATCTCCGCTGTGGTGAGTCGCGCGCCCTTCGGCGGCATGAGTTCGCCTTCGACCAGACCAGCGACCATGCGGACCAGCTTGCTCTCCGCGCTCTTGCCGGGAACGATGACCTTGCCCGAGTCGCCTCCCGCGAGTGCGGCGGCCTTCAAGTCGAGCCGCAGCCCGTTCTTTTGTTTCTCCTGTCCGTGGCAGGAGAAGCAGTTCTTCGCGAGCAGTGGATGGATGTCGCGAGAGAAGTCCGCCGCCACACGGGAAGGGGCGGGTAACTTTGTCGCGTCCGCGGCCGTCTTGGGCGTGGCGGCGCAGAGGAATCCGGGAACCCAGAGCAACGCGAGGGCCGGCGCGAGAGCGTTCACGTGCATGAGTGGAACATAGCGACGCCTAGGTGGACGGGCAACGACTCGATGGCATTTAACGAATCTCCGACACGATTTCCAACGGGCCAGCGGTGCGTCGAACTACGCAACCCGATGGCGGAATAAGAGTTTGACAGTGTAAACACGCAACCCCTAGCTTTCCGCAGCACAAGATTCTTCCTCTATGTCCGACAACCTGAACATGCCGGCCGGAGCTGCCCCGCCAAAACCGGCCGAGGTATCCAAAGTTCAGCCCAAGAAGGAGACGGTTCGTATCAGCCTTCCGCCAAAACCGACGGCGAAAGAGACTGTGCGTCTCGAACTTCCTCCCAAACCTGCTGCGAAGGAAACCGTCCGGCTCGAACTCCCTCCTCGACCCGCCCCAGGCGCGCCTGCGATGGCTCCGGCCCCGGCGTTGGGCGCCAGTGCCGCGCCGAAACCCAACCTTCCCCAGTCCGGCCCCACGATCAGCCTCGTCGTTCCCCAAGTGGATGATGCGAGCAAGACGGTAAAAATTCCCAACCCCGCGGAGATGGTGACTTTGCAGCACACGCCCGCTCCGGCCAGGCCTGCCGGTCCGCCCAAGCCCACGATGCCAGCCAAGCCGGGCGCGGCGAAAGCCGAGGCCCCCGCCGTGATGCCCTCGGATGGCGCCGATGCCGTCACGATGGCCCCCGTCGCACAGACCGCGGCCCCGACGGTCGCCTCGAAGGCCTCCGTCGTCCTGCCCGCCGCGAGCCGTGAAAAGGGCGCGGTCAAGGAGAAGAAGGAAGCTGCGGTGGCAGTCCCCGGCAAAGCCAGCAAGTGGGACATCGCGCTGGCCATCATCGCGTTCCTCGCAGCCGCGGCGGCCTTGGGGAACCTCGTCCGGCACATCGGATTCTGATCCGGCGCGAGCAGGGCGTTCCAAGTCTCACCCGCTTCAACCTCCATCGATATCCCCTTGATATGGCAGCTCCGAATATTGTCACCCTGACCGAATCGAACTTTGACGCCGAAGTGCTCAAGTCCGCCACGCCCGTGCTCGTGGACTTTTGGGCCGAGTGGTGCGGACCGTGCAAAATGCTCGGGCCGGTGCTCGACGAACTCGCGGGCGAATACGCCGGCAAGGTCAAGATTGGGAAGGTCAACGTGGACGACAACGGCATGCTCGCCGCCCAATACCGCATCAACGCCATTCCCGCCCTGCTCTTCTTCAAGGGCGGCGAGGTGATCGAGCAAACCGTCGGCCTCAAGACCAAGAAGGACTTGAAGGCCAGCCTCGACAAGGCCGCTGCTTGAGCGGTGGCCGGAAGCAAGCACAGTTCAGTGTTCAGGCGGTTGCAAACACCGCCGGGTCTGAATACTGAAAACTGAAGACCGGCCCGTTCCCCCTCCCTCCGCGCTTGCCACGCCACGGCCGGTTCGCGCACTTTCTCCCACGTGGCAATCGTTTTCCTGCCTGGCCAGCTCGCGAGCCGCGCCGAGCTTTACCATCAGGCGCGCGCGCTGACGGTTGCGGGCGTGCCGCTCGTCAAGGCGCTGGAGATGCTCAAGAAGTCCCCGCCTTCTTACGGCGACCGCAAGCCCATTGGCACGGTGCTGGAGTCCATCCAGCTCGGTTCCACGTTCATCGACGGGCTCCGGCAGACCCGCGGCTGGCTCGCGCCGTTCGACCTCTCGCTCATCGAGGCGGGCGAACGCTCCGGGCGGCTCGACCAGTGCTTCCACATCCTCGAAAAAGTCTACAACCAGCGGGCCGTCCTCGCTCGCAAGGTCCTCTCCGGCCTGTGGTATCCGGCGCTTGTCTTCCACATGGCCGTGTTCATCTTCCCGCTGCCGGCCTTCCTCCGGCCCGAGGGAGCCATCACGGCGGACCAGTATCTCATCCAAGCCCTCACGCCGCTGGTCTGCGCTTACGCGCTCATCATCGCGCTGGTGCTCGCAGGCCAGAGCCGTTGGGGGCAACTCTGGCGCGCACTGCTCGAGAAAGCCTGTCGCTGGAGCCCGGTCACTTATCTCGTCGTCGCGGGAGGCCTGTTCCTGCTTTCGACGGTTGTCCCCGGCGCGGACGGCTGGTTCTGGAACTGGCTGTTCGTCGGCCCCGCCGTCGCGTGGCTGCTGTATCTGGCGGGGCAGGCGTGGAAGCACCTTGCGCTCGCGCGGCTCGCCATGTCCATCGAGGCGATGCTCTCCGCCGGCGTGAACCTCGTGCACAGTTGGGAGATGGGCTCCAAGGCCGCCGGCTCGCCCGCGCTCGGCCGCGCCGTCGAGAAGTGGCTGCCGCGCGTCAGTCAGGGCGACGAATCACCGGGCGAAGTCTTGCCCGACTGTAGCGAGATTCCCGAGATGTTCGCGAACCTCTACCACACCGGCGAAATCAGCGGCCAGTTGGACGACACACTCGTCCGCCTGCAGGACTACCATCAGGAGGAAGGCACGCGCAAAATGGAAGCCGTGGCCGAATGGACCCCGCGGGTCGTCTACGCCTTCATCGCCCTCATGATCATCAAGATGATCTTCGCCCTGGCCGGCGGCTACATGAACACCATCGGAAACATCATCAACGAGAAATGACCCTTTCAGAAATCCTCTCCAGCGAGGAACTCCGTCGCGAAGAATTCCCCGTCGCCCGAACCAAGATTTTCCTCGGCCACGCCGGCGTCTGCCCGCTGCCCCGCCGCGTCGCCGATGCGATGGCGCACTACGCCTTCAACGCGAGCGAGGACGACCAGGAGACGATCCTGCCCGAACTCCTCCGCCAGTCTCGTGACATCGCCGCGCGGCTCGTCGGCGCGCAACCGGACGAGATTTCCTTCGTCGGCCCGACCTCGCTCGCGCTGAGCTTCGTCGCAGCCAGCCTGCCGTTCCGCAAGGGCGACAACGTCCTCATCTACCACGACGACTACCCGACGAACGTGTATCCGTGGATGGCGCTGGCCGACCGCGGCGTGCAGGTGCGGTTGCTGAACGCGCGCGAACTCGGCCGCATCCGGCCGCTCGATGTCGCGGGGCAGGTGGACGAGCAAACACGGCTGGTCGCGCTCGCCTCCTGCCACTTCGTCGCGGGCTGGCGGCTCGACCTCGACGCCATCGGCCGCAGCCTGCGCGAGCGGAACATCCTGTTTTGCGTGGACGGCATCCAGACGCTCGGCGCGTTCCCGACGCCGGTGAAGCACGTGGACTTCCTCGCGGCGGACGCGCACAAGTGGCTGCTCGGCCCGTGCGCCGCGGGCATTCTCTACGTGAAGAAGGACCTGCAGGAGCGGTTGCGCCCGCCCGTGCTCGGCTGGAACAACGTCCGCTGCCCGAACTACGTCGCACAGGAGGCGATCATGTTCCGGAGCGGCCCGGCGCGGTTCGAGGCCGGCTCGCACAACGTCGCCGGGCTTGTCGGCCTGAAAGCCTGCATGGAACTGCTGCTCGAACTGGGCGTCGAGAACATCGCCGCCGAGCTCTTGCGCAAGCGCCAGTGGCTCGTGCCCGCGCTCGAAGCCAACGGATGGTCCGTGCTCCACGCGAAGGCTCCGCGGGAAAACGCCGGCGCCATCCTCTCCCTCCACCGCAAGGACGCGGACGTGGCCGCCGTCCACAAGCAGCTTGCGGCCGCGAACATCGTCACCTCGCTGCGCGCGGACCGGACAGGGCGGCAGTATCTCCGGCTCTCACCGCATTGCTACAACACCGACGACGAATTGCGCCGCGTGCTGGAGATGCTCTGAGCCGCCAGGCCGCCCGCCCGCGGTGTCCCTCCCTGGACGGAATTTGTTCGAACAAAAAACGACCCGGTGCATCCTACACGCATGACGTTCCGACCCCTCGCCTTCGCTGCCGCGCTGTTGATCTCCGCCACCGCTGCCTTCGGACAGGCGAAGACCAAAACCACGCTGCTGCTTTCCCACCAGTCCGCCAAGCCGGGCGAAGTCGTCACCGCCGGGTTGCTCATGCGAATGCCGAACGCGTGGCACACCTACTGGAAAAGCCCTGGCGAATCCGGCATCCCCACGAGCATCAAGTGGACTCTCCCCAAGGGCGTCACCGCCGGAGACATCCAGTGGCCCGTTCCCGAAAAGGCGCTCTTCACCGACCTCTTCACCTACGAGTATCACGACGAAATCATCCTGCTCATCCCGCTCAAGCTCGCCGCGGACGCCGCGGCCGGGACGTTTGAAATCGTCGGCGAAGTCAAGTGGCTCGAATGCGAAGCCGAAGGCCTTTGCATCCCGGGCCGGTCCGAGGTCAGCGCGCCGTTGAAGATCGGCACCGATTCGAAGCCCGGCGGCGACGCGAAGGAACTCGAGGACGCGAAGAAACTGCTTCCGACTCCCGCCGCGCCGGCGAAGCTCCTCGTCGGCTGGGAGAAGCCCGCGACCGGAGACTCGCGTCCGCTCGTGCTCGAGTGGGGCGTCCCCGGCAAACCGGAGAAAGTGGACTTCTACCCCGTCGCTGGCGAGGCCGACAAATGGGAGATCGACCAGAAGACCGAAGTGCTGCCGTCCGAGCCCGGCACGGCGCGCATCCGCAAAATCGTGAAGAAGAAATCCGAGGGCGGCGCGTGGCCCGCGGCGGTCGCGGGACTGTTCGTGCACCTCAACGCGGGCGAGAAGACAGGCACGGCCTTCGAGACGAGCGTCCCCATTCCCGGGGAAGCGGCGGGTGGAGGAACAGGCACGGCGTCCGCCGCGGGCGCGGCTTTCGGCGAGGCGAAGCAGTCCTTTGGCAAGATGCTCTGGTTTGCGTTCATCGGCGGAATGATCCTCAACATCATGCCGTGCGTGTTCCCGGTCATCGCCCTGAAGATCCTGGGCTTCGTGAACCAGAGCAAGGAGGACCCGCGGCGCGTTTTCCATCTCGGACTCATCTATTCGACGGGCGTCGTCGCGTCGTTCCTCGTGATGGCTGCGATGGTGCTGGCCGTCCGCGGCGCGGGCAAGGACGCGAGCTGGGGCATGCAGATGCAGAACCCGCAATTCACGCTCGTGCTGACCGTGCTGATGACCCTCGTGGCGCTGAACCTCTTCGGCCTCTTCGAAGTGACCGCGAGCGGCGCGGTCGGCGCGGCCGGCCAGCTCGCGCACAAGGAAGGCGCCTCCGGCGCGTTCTTCAACGGCATCCTCGCCGTCGTGCTCGCGACGCCCTGCACCGCGCCGTTCCTCGCGCCCGCGCTCGGATTCGCCTTTGCGAAGGAACGCACCACGCAGGAAGTGATCCTGTTTTTCGCGACCACCGGGCTCGGGCTGGCCTTCCCTTACGCGATGCTGAGCTGGAAGCCCGCGTGGGTGAAGCTGCTCCCGCGCCCCGGCGCGTGGATGGAGAAATTCAAGATCGCCATGGGCTTCCCGATGCTCGCGACCGCGCTGTGGCTGTTCAGCTTCACCGCCAAGCGCTTTGGCTCCGACGGCACGCTCTGGCTCGGGCTGTTCCTTGTCATCGTGGCAATGGCCGCGTGGATCTTCGGCGAGTTTGTCCAGCGCGGCACCCGGCGCCGCGGACTCGCGGCGGGCCTCTGCGTCCTGCTCCTCGGCGGCGGCTACGCCAAGGCGCTCGAGGACGAACTGCACTGGAGGAATCCCGTGAAGAAGGCCGGCGGCGGGACGGAAGCCGTCACATCGACCACCAGTGACCCCGACAAGCTGGTGTGGGGCAAGTGGAGCGCCGACGCCGTGGCCAAGGCCCGCGGCGAGGGCCGCGTCATCCTCGTGGACTTCACCGCGGACTGGTGCCTGACCTGCAAGGCCAATCTCCGCACGTCCATCGAGATTCCATCCACCCGCAAGAGGCTCAAGGATCTCAACGCCGTCACACTCATCGGCGACAACACCGACGAAGACCCGGCCATCATCGCCGAGTTGAAGCAGTTCGGCCGCGCCGGCGTGCCCCTCGTGCTCGTGTATCCGAAGGACGCCTCCAAGCCGCCGCTCGTGCTGCCCGCGTTTCTCACGCCCGGCATCATGCACGACGCCCTCGACGCGGCAGCGAAGTAAGCAGCGGGACGCGAAGCAACGGCCCGCCGGCAGGCGCAATCGCGTCCCAGTCCGAGGAAGCGCCCCGGCCAGTGCTCGACACGGGGCGCGCGCTCGATCCGCCGGGCAAAGCCCGTCGTTTGCGTGCGGCGTCCGCATTTTTCCTTCCCCGGCTTTCGACCGCGTGTATCCTCTGCCGCCAACCATGCGACCCACTTTGCGGACAGTTCGCCCCGGATGCCGCCATGAGTGAGGCCACCCTCAAGGGCGCGTGTGTGAAGTGCGGTGAACACATCGCCTTCCCCGAATCCCACGCAAACAACAAGGTTCCCTGCCCTCATTGCCGGGCGATGACGCCGCTCATCCCCGGCAAGCAGGCGGATGGCAGCCTCTTCTACAAGTGCTTCTGCAACGTCTGCTGGGACAAGATCGAGTATCACGCCCGGCTCATCGGCAGCGAAGTCCCTTGCCCGCACTGCAAGCAGAACACGGTGCTCGCGGCGCCCGGAAGCCAGTCGCGTCCGATGACCGCCCCCGCAGCCGCGGCACCGGCCGCAGTGGCGCCGGCGAGTTCCATTGCGCAGAAGACCCCGGTCGAACCGATGGCCGCCGTCCAAGCCGCTGCATCCGCCGCGCGCCCGCCGGTGCCTTCCGGGCCGCCCAAACCCGTCGTCCCCGGTGCGAAACCCGTCACGCCCGCCGCCAAGCCCGTGATGCCCGGCGCCACGAAGCCCGCCGCCGCCGCGCCCGCCGCGCCCAATCCCGCCAAAAGCGCGATACTCGTGGACCCGGTCCCCGGCCCGATGGCCAACCCGCCGCCGCCGCCGCCCATTCCACGGGCGAAAGCAGCGCCCGCGGACACCGGCCGCAAACCGCGGCCGAAGTGGCTCATCCCCGTGGCGGTTTCCGTCGGGGTGCTCATCCTCCTCGGCGTCGCCGCGGTTTTCATCCTGCCGAAACTTCGCGACAAGGGCGGGGGTGGCGGCACGGCCGAGCTTGAGATTCTGGATTTCCGTTTCCAGCCGCAGGCCGACACGGGGCTGATCTTCCTCGTCGGCACGGTGACGAACCGGGCCGCGGCGCAGGCCTTCAACGTGAAGCTGCAGTTCGAGCTTTTCGACCAGGGAAACAACAAGCTCGGCGTCGCACAGGACTCGGCAAACGTGATCGAGCCCAAGGGCGCGTGGCGGTTCAAGGCGAGCGTGCCGTTCAAGAATGCCGAGGACGCGCGGCCGTTGCCCCTCACCAAGGACTGACCGCTCAAGCCGGCGCCGCAGCGCCCGCTGGCTGCGCCACGTCAGGGCGGGGTTCCTTCGCGGGCGCGCGCGCCGGGGCGTCCTCACCCGTGCCGTTAAGCGCCACGCTGAGGGCGACGAAGCCGGCGAACTGAGCGAGGTCGCTGGCGAGCGCGCCGAACGCGGCCCAGAAAAAAACAAACTTCGCCGCGAAGCACGAGTAGAGGAAGGCGTTCACCGTGCGAAGCTCCGGAGAGGTCCGCTTGAAGTTCCGGTGCAGCAACCGCAACGAGGCGATGCAGAACAGAAGAAACGCCGTCGCGCCCGGGATTCCGAACGGCACGAGCACCGACAGCGGCCCGCTGTGATAATCGCCCGCGATCACCGCCTGGTCGATGTCCGCCGCCAGCCCGCGCAACTGCGCCTCGCCGACCAGGTGCAGGTCCGTGGGGTTGATCGAGTAGCCCTTGCCGAGCCAGAGGTATTGAGGCACCTGCGCCCAGACGACATGCCACATGCGCATGCGCCAGTCGGTCGAGGCCGCCGCATCGGCCTTCGCCAGCGGGCTCACCTCGATCGGCAGGAAGCTCAACGCCCGTTGCACGGAGAACGGCAGCTTCGGTGCCAGCGGGATGATCGTCGCCACGGCCACCGCCGCTCCAAGCACGATCAGCGGCAACAGCCGCGTCCGCCACAACCCCTCGACCATGAACTGCATCGCAAAGACGAGCCCGGCGAAAACCACCGCCGACCTGAACCCGCCCAGCAGGCTCACCACCACCACGCCCAGCCAGCACAGCAGCCGCCACGGCCGGCGCCAGTCGAACAACCCCGCCACGCCGTAGCGCGCGAGCATCCACGAGTAGATGCCCGTCATCGCGAACGTGATCGAGTTAAAGCGCGAGACCGCGCTTTCGGTGGTGGCTTGCAGCACCGCGAACTCCACCGGGAACATCGTGAACAGCCAGTAGAAATTCGGCCCGGCGAGATAAATCAAGTTGCTGATCGGCTGCGACAGCGCGCCGATGAAGAACAGCAGCACGGCGAGCTTCGCGTGCGGCGGCGCGATGCGGCGGCAACTGATCGCGAAGTAGCCTGCCACCGACGCCACGATGAAAATGTAATGCCGGCCGCCGTAACTCTGGCTGCCGAGCGAGCGGATGCCCACGCCGCCGCGCGCCACGGCCGTCACCGCGACCACGACGAGCAACAGCAGCAGCGTCCACGTCACCGCCGGCACATGCTGGAGCCGCGCGACGCCCCGGCCCGCGTGCCCGAGGTTGTCGCGCAACAGCCACGCCAGCACGCTCAGCCCTAGGCTCACGAACGAGAGAAACATCCACACCTGCGGCCGCCCCGGCAGGAAGAACACCAGCATCGAGGCGTTCCAGCTCAGCAACAGCAGCCAATAGTGCCAGCGCAGCAGCACCGGCACCGACAACACCGCCAGCGCGCCGCCCACGATCACCAGCGACCGCATGTCGAACGGCGTCGCCAGCACGTAGCCGAGCACCAGCGCCAGTGCCGCGCTGAAGAGAAGGGCGAGCGTCGCCGTGCGCATAGGAAATCGCGGGGATCACTCGGGCGACTTGCCGCCCCCCACCCATGCATCACGCCGCTGCTTCGCCTTTACAAAATACTCCTCCACGGCCGCCGCGTCCCCGGCTTCAAGCGCGCGGCGGAATTCGTCGAGGTCCTCGATGAACACGCCGAGGATGCGCGCCAGCTTCTCGCGGTTCGCCATCGCGATGTCGCGCCACATCTCCGGCGACCCGCTCGCGATGCGTGTCGTGTCGCGGAAGCCGTTCGCGCACACCATCGCCTGCTCCGCCGGATGCGCCGGGCTGAGGATGTAGTTGGACAACTCCGCCGCGACCACGTGCGGCAGATGACTGCCGCGGCCGACGAGGTCGTCGTGCGCCTCGGGCGCGAGCCGGAGCACGCGCGAACCGAGCGCCTTCCAGAACTCCTCGACCCGGCGCAACGCGTCCGCCTTCGTCCGCTTCGTCGGCGTGGTCACGCACACCGCGCCCTCGAACAGGTCCGGCTTTGCCGCGCCCACGCCCATGCGCTCGGCGCCGGCCATCGGGTGGCTTCCCACGAAGTGCGCGCCCGCGGCCGCGACGACCGGCTCCAAATCCCGCACCACACAACCCTTCACGCTGCCGACATCGGTGACGAGCGCGCCCCTGCCCAGCGACGGCGCGAACCGCTCCGCCAGCGCGCGCATCTGCGCGACCGGCGTGCCGAGCACGACAAGGTCCGCGCCGGAAACGACCGAAGCCAGATCAAGCGAGGCGCGGTCCACCACGCCGCCGCGCTCGCACTCGGCGATGGACGCCTCGCGCCGCACCAAGCCCTCGACCCGCCCGGCGAGCTTGTTCTTGCGGGCGGCGAGGCCGATCGAGCCGCCCAGCAGGCCGACGCCGAGCAGTGCCATTTTCCTGAAAGGCTGCATCCGCGCGAATATGCGCGGGTCCCAACCGAGTGCCAAGAGCCTTCATCTCGGGTGTTTTGGGGAGGCGCGCAACCGTGCGGCCTCGCCGCTTCCCCGGGCGCGCCTCGCCCTTCACCCCACGCTCGACAACCACGCGCCCCTTCCGCACCCTCACGCGCCGTGCAGGATCGCCAGCAGACCCTCGTAACCCTTGACATGGAAGGCGTGCTCACGCCCGAAATCTGGATCGCCGTCGCGGAGAAGACCGGCATCGCCGAGCTCCGCCGCACGACGCGCGACGAACCGGACTACGACAAGCTGATGCGCCAGCGCATCGGCATCCTTGACCGGCACGGCATCAAGCTCTCCGACATCCAGGCGGTGATCGGCACGTTGCGCCCGCTCGAGGGCGGCCGTGAATTCCTCGACGAGCTGCGCTCGTTCGTGCAGGTCATCATCCTGTCCGACACCTTCGAGCAGTTCGCGCAACCGCTTCTCAAACAGCTCGGCTGGCCCGCGTTGCTCTGTCACCGGCTCGTCGTGGAGAACGACCGCATCGTGGATTACGCACTGCGGCTGCGCGACCAGAAGCGCTGCGCCGTCGCGGCGTTCAAGGCGATGAATTACCGCGTCATCGCGGGCGGGGATTCCTACAACGACACGGCGATGCTGGGCGAGGCGGACACCGGCATCCTGTTTCACGCGCCCGGGAACGTGAAGCGCGAGTTCCCGAAGTTCCGTGCGGTCGAGTCCTACGCGGAATTCATCGCGGCGATCCGCGGTGCGATGCGGCCATGATCGCGGTCAGGCGGCCTTGATCCTGTCCACGAGTCCCGTGGTGGATCGCCCGGGCAAACCGGGCACGATCTCCACACGGCCCCCGAGCGATTCCACGAGCCGGCGTTCTTCCTGGTTGATGGAGTCCAGCGTGTTGTCGCCGCCCTTCGCATAAATGTCCGGCTGCGCCAGCGAAAGGAATCGCGCGGCCGTCACCTCGCCGAAGACGCACACCGCATCCACGCACGCGAGCGAAGCCAGCACGAGCGCGCGGTCCGACTCGCCGTTGAGCGGGCGTTCCGGGCCCTTGAGCTGGCGGATTGACGCATCGGCATTCACCCCGACCAGCAACGCATCGCCGAGGTTGCGCGCCGATTCGAGATACACCGCGTGGCCCGCGTGGAGGATGTCAAAGCAGCCGTTGGTGACGACGAGCCTTCGGCCGGACGCGCGGAACGCCGCGCGCCACCCGGCAAGCGATTCGATGGACAGGAATTTCTCGCGGCAGTCCACGCCCCGATTCTCGCCATCACCCGGCCGGATGCAAGCGCTTGCCTGCTGTGGCAACCGGTGAGGCAACGGACATTTCTGTGCGCGCCGGGGTTGCAGTCGGAGTGATTCTAATGTCTGATGCGGCGCAAAACCTGGTCGTCATGAGCGAGTCCGCACCCGAAAGTCCGCAACCGCCTGCGCCGCCGCCCGCGCCAAGTTCGCTGGCGGCGCGGCTGGTGAATGTCTACGCGACACCGGGAGACGTCTTCGAGGAGGTCGCGCGCTCGCCGCGCGACAACGGCAACTGGGTGCTCCCGCTCATCCTCACGGCGATCATGTCGGTGGTGTTCTGCTTCGTCGTCTTCTCGCAGGAGAACGTGATGCGCAACTTCCATCAGACGCAGGAGCAGGCGATCCGCGATCAAGTGAAGGCCGGCAAGGTCCCGGCGGACAAGGCCGACGACATCGTCGAGGCCGCAAGGAAGTGGATGTCGCCGACGATCATGGCCGCGTTCGGCTCCGTGGGTTCGCTCATCGCGACCGTGGGCGGGGTGTTCTTCGTGGCGTTGATCCTGATGCTGCTCGGCCGCTACGCGTTGAACGCGGAGGTGGAGTTCATGAAGATGGCGGAAGTCAGCGGCCTGGCCGCGATGATCGCGCTGGTGGGGACGGTGGCAAAGATGTTCGTGGTGATGGCCACGGGCCGGATGGAACTGGGCGTCTCGCCTGCCGCGCTCGTGGAGGACTTCGACCCCGGCAATCACACACACGCGTTGCTCGGCATCCTCGACCTCTCGATGATCTGGTATGTGGCGGTGTTGTCGGCCGGGCTTGCGCGCGTGTGCGGCAAGCCGTGGTGGCGCGCCGCGGCGTGGCTTTATGCCATCTGGCTCGTCTTCGCCGCCGGGATGGCTGCCGTCGCGTATCTGGGGGCGCGCGCACACTGAAACCTTCCGCCCTTCGCGGTGTGCTTAACCGAACCTGATGGCTGCCCCCAAGTCCAAAACCCGCCGCAAAGTCGTCGTCTTCACCCTGCTGCTCCTCGCGCTCGGCAGCCTCGGCGCGTGGAGTTACTTCCGCAAGCGCGAGGTGCCGATCATCGTGCAGACGGAGAAAGTCACGTCCCGATCGCTCACCGAACTCGTCGTCGCCAACGGAAAAATCCAGCCGGTCGTCATGGTGAAGATCAGCCCGGAGGTCAGCGGCGAAATCGTGGACCTGCCGGTGAAGGAGGGGCAGACCGTGACGAAGGGCGACCTGCTGCTCAAGATCAAGCCGGACTTCTACGCAGCGAGCCGCGACTCCGCGACCGCAAACCACAAGGCGTCGATCGCGAACCAGACGCTCGCCGAGGCGAACCGCGCGAAGGCCGACATTGAGTTCAAGCGCGCCCGGCAGCTCTTTGATGAGAAGCTCATCAGCGACACCCAGTTCGTCGAGGCGCGCACGGCGTTCGAGGTCGCCAGGGCGCAGGTCACCGCGTCGCAGCACCAGGCCGAGGTCGCCGCGGCGGCGCTGGCGCGCGCCGAGGAGGACTTCCGCAAGACCACGATCGTCTCGCCGCTCGACGGCACGATCACGCGCCTCAATTCGCAGCTCGGCGAACGCGTCGTCGGCACCGCCACGATGGCCGGCACCGATGTGATGACCATCGCCGACCTCAGCGAGATGGAGGCGCGCGTGGACCTCGGCGAGGTGGACGTCGTGCTCATTTGCGCCGGCCAGACGGCACGTCTGGAGGTGGATTCCTACCGCGACAAGAAGTTCACCGGCGCCGTGACCGAAATCGCGAACACCGCCAAGACCAGCGGCCAGGGCACGCAACAGGAGGCGACCAAGTTCGAGGTCCGCATCCGCGTGAAGGAAAGGGAACTCTTCCGCCCCGGCATGTCCGTCACGGCCGAAGTCGAGACGCGCTACCGCACGAACGTGCTCTCCGTGCCCATCCAAAGCGTGACGACCCGCGTGCCGAAGAACGACCCATCCGCCGCGAACGGCGACGCGGGCGACGACGGCGTGGCCAAGAAGGACAAGCCGAAGAAAGAGGCCGTGAACAAACCCGCCGAGGTCGTGTTCATCATCGAAGGCGACAAGGTCCGGATGGTCAAAGTCTCCCGCGGCATCAGCGACGACAACCACACCGAGATTCGCGACGGCCTGCAGGAGGGGATGGAAGTCGTCACCGGCAGCTACAAAGCCATCAACCGCGAGCTCGAGGACGGCAAGCTGGTCAAGGTGGACAACGAGAAGAAGAAGCCGGCGGAGAAGAAGTGACGCAACCGGCGAACCGGGGCTTGGTCCAATCCGCATTTCCCACGTGAGCCTCATCCGCATCCGCAACATCTCGCGCCGATACCAGATGGCGGCGGAGACTGTGCATGCGCTCCGAGATGTCTCGCTGGACATCGAGCGCGGCGAATACGTCGCCATCATGGGACCGAGCGGCTCCGGCAAGTCCACGCTCATGAACCTCATCGGCTGCCTCGACACGCCCACGAGCGGCTCCTACGAACTCAACGGCACCGACGTGAGCCGCATGGAGGACAACGACCTCGCCGAGGTCCGCAACCGCGAGATTGGGTTCATCTTCCAGACCTTCAACCTCCTCGCCCGGTCCACCGCGCTCCGCAACGTCGAGCTGCCGATGGTCTATGCCGGCGTCGGCTCGGACGAACGCCGCGAGAAGGCGCTGGCTGCGCTCGCGTCCGTCGGCCTTGCTGACCGCGTCACCCACAAGCCGAACGAACTCTCCGGCGGCCAGCGGCAGCGTGTCGCCGTGGCGCGGGCGCTGGTGAACAATCCCTCGATCCTCCTCGCCGACGAACCGACGGGCAACCTCGACTCCAAGACCGGCGTTGAAATCCTCGCGCTCTTTGACGAGCTCGCGCGCAAGGGCCACACCATCATCGTCGTCACGCACGAGGAAGCCGTCGCCCGCCACTCGCGCCGGGTCATCCGCATCCTGGACGGCCTCATCGCGAGCGACGACCGGCTGGCGAAGGAGGAGGCGCTGGCGTGAACCTTTTCACCGAATTGAGGGAGGGCCTGCTCATCGCCCTCGAGGCGCTGCGCGCGAACAAGCTGCGCGCGGGACTCACCACGCTCGGCATCGTCATCGGCATCGTCACCGTCACGCTCATGGGCACGGCCATCGAGGGCTTGAACGCGGCCTTCCTGCGGAGCATCTCCGCGATCGGCGCGGACGTGCTGTTCGTGTCCAAATACCCGTGGTTCGGCGAGGAGCCGTGGTGGAAGGTCCGCAACCGCCGCGACCTGTTGCTGCAGGATGGCCGCGCGCTGCGCGCCCAGCAGCAGTTCTCCGACGCCGTCAGCATCGAGGCCGGCTGGCGCAAGAACGTGAAGTTTCAGGACCGCACCGCGACGGGCATCACCATCATCGGCAACAACGAGGACGGCGCGATCATCGCCGGCATGACGATGCGCGAGGGCCGGTGGTTCACCACGGCGGAGGTCGGGGGCGCGCGGCCCGTGTGCGTGATGGGCGCGGATCTGGCGACGAGCTTCTTCCGTTACGACACGCCGCTCGGCAAGAAGGTGCGCGTGGATGAGACGAGTTACGAGGTGATCGGCGTGATCGAGAAGCGCGGCAAGTTCATGGGCATGGAGAGCCTCGACAACCAGGTGCACGTGCCGATCACGCGCTTCGTCACCGATCACCAGATGCGCCCGGGCGTGACGATCCGCTTGAAGGTCCGCGACATGAAGCAGCTCGACGAGGCGCGCGAGGAACTCCGCGGCGTGATGCGCCGGGTGCGGCGGATTGACCCGGGCAAGGACGACGACTTCTCCATCAACGCGCAGGAGGCCTTTGTGAAGATGTCCAAGCGCGTGAGCACCGTGATCGCGGGCGTGGGGCTGTTCATCACGGGGCTGTCGCTCGCGGTCGGCGGCATCGGCATCATGAACATCATGTTCGTGTCCGTGGCCGAGCGCACGCGCGAGATCGGCATCCGCAAGGCCATCGGCGCGAAGCGGCGGACGATCCTGCTGCAGTTCCTGATCGAGGCGGCGACGATCTGCCTGTTCGGCGGATTGCTCGGGCTCGGCATCGCATGGCCGGTGAGCCTGATGATAAACCAGTTCCTGCCGACCTCCATGTCGCTGCCGATCGTGGGGCTCGCGCTCGGCGTCTCGGTGCTCACGGGCGTGGTCGCGGGCTTCCTGCCCGCGTGGCGCGCCGCGCGCATGAACCCGGTGGACGCGCTCCGCGCGGAATGACGCCATGATGCCGGCAACGCCCAAACGCGGCGCCCTCCTTTGGGGCGAGGCTCGCGAGAGCTTCGTGATGGCCATGGCCGCGCTCGGTTCGCACAAGCTGCGCTCCGCCCTCACGCTGCTCGGCGTCATGGTCGGCGTCTTCTCGATCATCATGGTCATGACGGCCATGCGCGCGCTTCAGAACAACATCGAGACGGAGATGACCGGTCTTGGCGCGAGCACGTTCATGGTCGAGAAGTGGCCCGCGATCAACGCCGAGGGCCCGCGCGGGTGGGAGAAATTCCGGCGCCGGAAGAACATCACGCTCGCGCAGGCAACGGCCTTGCGCGAGCGCGCCACGCTTGCGGTGAGCGTCGGCGCCGAGGCCTTCCTGTGGAATGCGGAAGTGGTCTCGCGCTTCGAGACAACCAACCCCGACGTGGGGATGATCGGGGTGACGCCCGAGGTTTTCGGCGCCAAGAAGTGGATCATCGAGGAAGGCCGCGCCATCCAGCAGGGGGACGTGGACGGCTTGCGCGCGGTATGCGTGCTCGGGAACGCGCTCGCGAAAAAGCTGTTCCCTCAAGGCTCGCCCGTCGGCGAGAGCATCAAGTTCAACGGGCACCGCTACTCGGTCGTCGGTCTGCTCGAGGCCAAGGGCGGCATGGGCGGGCAGTCGCAGGACAACTTCATCGCCGTGCCGCTGACGACGGGGTTCGGGAGGTTTGGCTTCCAGCCGTGGCGCAGCCTCAGCTTGTTCGTCGAGGCGCCAAGTCCCGCGATGCTTGAAGACACCGCGGAGCAGGTTCGCGGCGTCATGCGCACGCTCCGCAAGGTGCCGCCGGGCGAGGAGGACGACTTCGAGATGTTTTCCAACGATTCGCTCGTCGAGCAGTTTCGCGACCTCACGTTCGCCGTGCGGATGGGCGTGGCGGTGGTCAGCAGCATCGCGCTCATCGCGGCGGGCATCGGCATCATGAACATCATGCTTGTGAGCGTCACCGAGCGGACCCGCGAGATCGGCGTGCGGCGCGCGGTCGGCGCGAAGAAGCGGAACATCATGACGCAATTCATCATGGAAGCCGTGGTCATCTGCCAGGTCGGCGGCGTGATCGGTGTCGCCCTCGGAATCGCCGGGGGCAACGCCGCGGTGCTCGTGCTCAAGACCGCGCCGGTCTTTCCGCTCGACTGGGCGATCATTGGCCTGCTGATTTGTTCCGTCGTGGGGATCGTCTTCGGCACTTATCCTGCCTGGCGCGCGGCGAACCTCGACCCGGTCGAGTCGTTGCGTTATGAGTAATGGCGCGGGTTCTCAACTCGCCGCGGTCGCGGGCTTGAACGCCGGGGCGAACATGCGGATGTGACGTTCACCCACGGCGTCTGTCCGCGCTGCCTCGAAACCGTTGTCAAGCCCGAGATCGAAAACTCGGCCTCGCCCGAAACGCCGCGCCCGAAAAACCGGAGTGAGCCCGCGCGGACGCGCGTTTCCAAAAAAGCCTTGCGCCGGGGACGGCCCGGGGGTTTGCTCCCAGCCCATGAACACGACCCCTTCGCCGGCGCGCAGCATGGTTACGTCCCGCCTCGGCCGCCGCCAATTCATCCGCTACTCGGCCATCACCGCCACAGTGCTTGGCGCCGCGCCGTCGTTCCTGCGCGCGCAGAACTTGAACAGCAAACTCTCCGTCGCCGCCATCGGCGTCGGCGGCAAGGGCGGCAGCGACACGTCGCAGGTCGCCGGCCACGGGGAGACGATTTACTCGGTGTGCGACGTGGACAAGAACACGCTCGAGGGCGCGGGCAACCGTTACAAGGGCGCGAGCCGTTACACGGACTATCGCAAAATGCTCGAGGAAGTCGGCAGCCACATCGACGCCGTCATCGTCAGCACGCCCGACCATCACCACGCGATCGCCACTTCGATGGCCATGAAGATGGGCAAGCACGCCTACGTGCAAAAGCCGCTCACGCACTCCGTCTTCGAGGCGCGCCACCTGCGCACTCTCGCGAAGGAAAAGAAAGTCTGCACGCAGATGGGCAATCAGGGCAGCGCCGGCCCCGGATTGCGACGCGCCGTCGAGGTCATCCATGCCGGCATCATCGGCAAGCCGCTCGAACTTCACGTCTGGAGCAACCGCCCCATCTGGCCGCAGGGCATTGACCGGCCCGCGGGCGAAGACCCCGTGCCCGAGCATCTCGACTGGGACGTCTGGCTCGGACCCGCCCCCTTCCGGCCGTTCAAGGCGGGCGCGGAGACGACGGACAAGGAAGGCAAGAAGCGACGTGGCGGCGGCCCGTATCATCCCTTCGCATGGCGCGGGTGGGTTGATTTCGGAACGGGTGCGCTCGGCGACATGGCGTGCCACACCGTCAACATGCCCTTCCGCGCGCTCAAGCTCGGCTACCCCACCGCCGTCGAGTGCGAGGAAGTCTCCGAATCCAGGAAGGAAACCTACGCGAAGACTTCGCGCATCCGATTTGAGTTCCCCTCGCGCGAGGGACTGCCGCCGCTGAAGTTCTGGTGGTATGACGGCAACCCCGGCGACAAGTCCGTCAGGCTGCTGCGTCCCTCGCCCGACATCACGCAAGACATCATCGCGCTGCGCGGCAGCCTGCCCGCGAGCGGCTGCCTCGTGATTGGCGACAAGGGCCGGCTGTTCTCCGGCGACGACTACGGGTTCACGTTCCACTTCCGCATGAACGACGAGAAAACCCTGCGACCGCAGGTCACGAAAGTGGACGGCAAGGACGTCGAGGACGAGGCCATCCGCGGCATCGCGCAGACCATCCCGCGCCTCGCCAACAGCGGCGACGACGGCCACAAGAAAGAATGGCTCGACGCCATCCGGGCGAACAAGCCCGCGATGGCATTCAGCAACTTCGACATCGCGGCCTACCTCACTGAAGTCATCCTGCTCGGGTGCGTCGCCGTCCAGCACGGCACAGGAAAGAAACTCGACTGGGACGGCCCCGGCATGAAGGCGAAGAACGCGAACATCGCCAGCCTCGTCAAGCGCGAGTATCGCAAGGGCTGGGCGCTGTAACCGCCGCGCAACGCGCGCTGGAACGCCGACCACACCATCGGCTTCACGTTCATCGGCCTGTTCCTCGCGTGGCTCATGAAGCCGCAAGCGGCGGTGCCCGCGAATGCTCCCGCGCCCGCCGCGTGAAACGGGCAGTCCGCTCTTGTCTTCACCGGGTGATTCGAGTCTAAACCCCGCATGCCCGACTGGCTCGCGGCCGCCATCCTCGGTCTCATCGAAGGCGTGACGGAGTTTCTCCCCGTGTCCTCCACGGGACATTTGCTTCTCGTCGAGAACCTCGGCTGGGTGCCGCGGCAGTCGGACCTCTTCAACATCCTCATCCAATGCGCGGCGGTGTTCGCCGTGTTCGGCGTCTTCTCCGAGCGCATCCAGCAACTGCTCTTCGGCCTTCGCGACGCCGCGAATCGGGACTACCTCCTGAAACTCGGCGTCGCATTTGTCCTCACCGGCCTCGGCGGGTTGTGGATGAAAAAGGCCGGGCTCGAACTGCCGGACGAAGCCATGCCCATCGCGTGGGCGACGTTGATTGGCGGCGTCGCGTTCCTGCTCGCCGAGGAGTGGCTGCTGGACCGGCCCGCGTCCGACACGATCACCTGGCGCGTGGCGCTCGCCGTGGCCGTGGGACAGCTCGTCGCCGCGGCGTTCCCGGGCGCCTCGCGCTCCGGGACGACCATTCTCTTCGCGCTGCTGCTCGGCGCGAGCCGGCCGGTGGCGACGGAATTCTCGTTCCTCGTCGGCATTCCGACGCTTGCCGCCGCGGGCGCGCTCGAACTGCTGAAGACGCTGAAAACCGGCGGCCTGCGGGCGATCGGTGACGAGAAGACCCTGCTGCTTGTGGGCGGCTCCGTGGCCGCGCTGACGGCGTTTCTCACCGTGAAGTGGCTGCTGAAGTTCGTGCAGACGCACACCTTCATCGCGTTCGGGTGGTATCGCATCGCATTGGGCGTTGCGACGCTGGCGTGGGCTTCAAGCGCGGCGAAGTAATCGCGCACCGGCTGCCGGATGCCCCGCCCCTCCTCAGTATTTCTTGCTGAACTTCTTCTTCGAGTCGTCGTCCGGGGCGGGTGTGGCCGCTGCCGGGACGGCCTCCGGTTGCGAAGCCTCCGTCGTTTCGCCGGGGGGCGGCGCCGCGGGCGCGGACGCTGGCGCCGCGACAGCTTCGGGCGCGGACGCTGCGGTATCGGGCTGTTGCACGGCTTCGACATACGCGAGGTGAAGTTCCATCAGGGTCTGCTTGAGCATCACCTGCTCGTGGCGGTCGAGGTTGCCGCGCGTCTTGGATTCGAGCATCTCGAGCATGTCGATGAACATCTTCGCGCCGCGCAGGTCGCGCTCGACCTTGCCCGACTGCGGATTGGGCGTGCGCCCGAGCAGCATGAACGCGATGTCCGACTGCTGCATGACGAGGCTTGCGAAGAGGGCCGAAGCCATCTCGCCGCCGCCTGCGGGGATTGAATCGCTGGACTCGCTCATGATTGCTGGAGTTTGCGGCGGCCTCGCGCCTCGGCGATGAGAAATCTCACAAGCGCCCCGAGCCGCCTTTCGACGTCCGCGGTCTCAAGGATGAACTGCCGCTGCCCCGGGTGAAGCAGCATCGCGCAGGACACGAGGTCAGCGAACTTCGCCGGGTCATTCGTCTTCGCCAGCGCGCGCCTCAAGTGTCGGATGGACTTCGCGAGCGCGGCCTGAATGCCGGGATCCGCGAGCATCTCCGGCAAGGGGGCCGTCGCGGCAAGCTTCCCCGCGGCCAGGCCATGGCTCGCAAGTTCATCCACGAGTTCGCGGACCTTCGCCATCAACGCCTCCACGTGCAGGCTGTCCGCGGGTGTTTCCCGAACCGGACAGATGGCGTGGACGCGATATGGCCGGCGCTTCGTGGCGCGGCCGAGTTCAACGCGCGCGATGCCTTGCAGCATGAGGTTCGACGTGCCGTCGCGGTTTCGCACCGACGCGCGCACCAGGCCGAGCCCGGCGATGCGCGAGGGTTTCTCGAAGACGCGCCCGGGCTTTTGCATCGCCACCACGAACATCCGGCCCGAATGCAACACGTCGTGCAGCATCCGGCGGTAGCGCGGCTCGAAGATCCGCAACGGCAGCATCGCCTGCGGAAACAACGTGGCGTCGGGGAGAATCATCACCGGCGCCTCATCGGGCAGCTTCATGGCGTCAATGTATGAACCGCGGCGGCGAATTCAAGCGTGTCGGAAGCTCCACCCCGTGCGAGAAACCCGGGGCGAACGAACGGCCAGGGCTAAAGCGGCCGGGCCCGGCCCACGACGGCGAGCCCCTTGAGCAGATCGAGCGCGCGGCCGAGCGCTGGATCACGCACGAGCGGCTTCGCAGGCTCCGCAACCGCAGGGGGCCCGTCACCGGAGTCGCCTTCCTTTTGGCGGCGGACGAGTTCCGCCTCGTTGAGCCGCTTGCGCGGTGGATTCGCGCTGACAAGCGGTCCGGCCGCCTCGGCGGCGGGCTTCGCCTCGCGAAACGCGTCCTCCATGAACAACCGCTCATCCTCGAGACTCACGAGCACCGGCACATCGGGCCGAAGGCCATCGCCCGTGAGCGCGGCCCCGCCCGCGAGCCGCACCGAACCGGTCGCGATGCGCAGTTGCTGCCCCGTGCTGAGCGGAAAGTCCTTGAACAAAAACGCCTCGCCCGCGGTCACGCCGCCGATCAAGAGCCCCGTGCGATTCTGCCGGAGCAAGGCCGCCAGCGCCTCGGCCGCGCCCGAGGTCTGGCGGTTCATGAGGATGGCCACGGGCAGCGAGATCGCCGTCGCTTTCGAGGTCGACCGGAGCGTCTTCCCCGCGACTTCGAGCTGCGGCTTTTCCCCGTCGAGAAACAAATCCGCCACCGCGACGGCCGCCGAATAATCGGAGCCCTTCGCCCCGCGCAAGTCGAGCACGAGGCCTTTGAGTTTTTTCGCGGCGTTTAGCTGGTCGAACGCGCCGCGCACCTGCTCCGCCGAGCCCGCCCCCACCGTCGCGATGCGCAAGCTGGCAAATGCCTCGTCGAAGACGTTTGTCCGAGCCATGCCTCCGGCCGAAGCAGCGGCCGAGGCGGCATTCGCGAGCAGGACGCGGCCGCGGTGACGTTCGAGCAGGCCTTGCAACGCCGCGTGGTCGAGTTCCTCGGCCTTCGCGCCCGGGAGATTCGACCGGATGAGCCCAAGCACCTCTTGAAACGGCGCGGGTCTGGCGGGCTCCGCCGCGCGGAGGGCGCCCGGAAAGAAACCCGCGAGATGCATCGCGGCGGACGCGACCACGCAACTCAATCGGCAACCGGCAACCGGCAATCGGCAGTTCATTGGAGTGCTTTCGCGGCAATATCCCTGCGGGCATGCGCGCCTTCAAACCTAATCGTGTCCACCGCCGCGTAGGCCGCATCGCGCGCGGCGCCGAGCGCCGGCCGCCACGCGGTGACGCCGAGCACGCGGCCGCCGTGGGTCACCACCGCGCCGTCCTTCATCGCGGTGCCGGCGTGGAAGACCTTTGTGGCTGGCAGCGCGTTCGCGGCGTCAATGCCGGTGATGACTTTGCCCTTGGGATAGTTTCCCGGATACCCGCCGCTGGCCATGACCACGCACACGCTGGCGTTCGCGGACCACTCCAGCACAATGGGCGCGAGGCGGCCTTCCACGCTCGCGAGGAGGAGTTCGACGAGGTCGTTCTTCATTCGCGTGAGATACACCTGCGTCTCCGGGTCGCCGAAGCGCGCGTTGAACTCGAGCACTTTGGGCCCGGACTTCGTGAGCATGACGCCGGGATAAATGATGCCGCGGAAATCAATCCCCTCCGCCGCGCAGCCGCGCAGCCACGGCTGCAGGATCGCGTCGCCCGCGCGCTGCAACTCGTCGTCGCTCAGGAACGGCGCGGGCGAGTAGGTGCCCATGCCGCCGGTGTTCAGGCCGAGGTCGCCGTCGAGCGCGCGCTTGTGGTCCTGCGATGTGGGAAAGAGCTTTGCGACCTTGCCATCGCAGAGCGCGTGCAGGGAAATCTCCAGCCCTTCGAGCAATTCCTGAATCACGACGCGCTGGCCGGCGGCGCCGAACGCCTTCCCGACCATGATCTCGTCAATGGCGCTCGCCGACTCCGCGACGCTCGCCGTAAGCAGCACGCCCTTGCCGAGAGCGAGTCCGTCGGCCTTCACGGCGCAGCGGCCATCGAGGCTCGCGGCGAACTGCTTCGCCAATGCCGGCTCACTGAACGTCCCGCTGCGTGCCGTCGGGATGCCGTGCCGTTCCATGAAGTCCTGCGAGAAGGCCTTGCTCGCCTCGAATTGCGCCGCCTTGCGGTTCGGCCCCCAAATCTTCAGGCCGTGGGACTGGAACAAATCCACGATGCCCGCGGCGAGCGGGTTGTCCGGGCCGATGACGGTCAAGTCGGGCAGCTCCCGTCTGGCGAAGTCGAGCAACCGCGCCAAATCCTCCGCTCCGATGGCGACGCACTCGACCAGCGCGCCGTTTTTCGCCAACCGCTCGCCGCCAACGCCCGCGTTTCCCGGCGCGCACCACATGCGCGTGACGAGCGGCGACTGCGCGAGCTTCCACACCATCGCGTGTTCGCGTCCGCCCGAGCCGATGACGAGGAGCTTCATGCGCGGCGAATCAAACAGGAAAGTCGCGAGCGGCGGAAAGGACTTTTTCGATGACGGCCGTGAAGCCCCGGCCGCGGTGCCCGTCAGGGGTCGTCGCGTGTTGATGGCGCGGAGGGAGGCGGATTCGGGTTCTCGTTGTCTTCGTTGAGGAACTTGATCACGCGCCACATGGCGAAACCCACCACGCCGAGCGCGAGCGTCGCGAGGATGAGCCCGACGATGATGTCGCGCAGCTTTTCGCCGGCGGTGAGCTTGAACGGGAAGACGAGATAAACCCCGAGCGCGACGGCCACAAGCGGGAGAGACAGCGTGAGGAACCTCCTCCGGCGCGACGGTTCGTCGCCCGCGTCCGATGCGACCATGCGGCCGATGACAAGCCAGTAAGCCCAACCGAGCGCTGCGCCTGCGAGAAAGGCCGCGAGGGACTTCCGGGTCCAGTTGAACGCGGCGCCGGTCGGCGTCTGCTGGATCGCCTCGACCACGAGCGCGAACACGCCAAAGCCCAGCATTGTGGCTCCCGTCGCGAAGCGGATGAAGACGCGCGCGGAAACGGGTTCAATCGGCTGCTTCATGGGGCGAATGGCTTACTCCACGCGAGCTTCGCCCGTCCCCTTCACGACTTCGCCGATGAGCCAGGCGCCATGCTTCTCGGCGCGGATTGATTTGAGAACGGCCTCCGCATTGTCTGCCGCGACGATGGCGACCATGCCGATGCCCATGTTGAACACCTGATACAGCTCGGCCTCGGGCACGCCGCCTTTCGAGGCGATGAGCCGGAAGATGGGAAGCATGTCCCAACTTCCTTTGCGGATGATGGCGTCGCAGTCCTTCGGGAGCACGCGCGGGATGTTGTCCACGAAGCCGCCGCCGGTGATGTGGGCGAGGGCGCGGACATGATGCGTGACGCGTGACGCGCGGACCGGATTGAAGCGCTTGAGCAACTTCTGCACGAGCGGGCCGTAGCTGACGTGCACTTTGAGCAACTCGTCGCCGATCGAATTGTCCAACCCGGCCACGCGGTTCGCGGGCTTGAGCTTCATCTGCTCGAACAGAATCTTCCGTGCGAGCGAGTAGCCGTTGGTGTGCAGGCCGCTCGATGCGATGCCGATGATGGCGTCGCCGCGTCGCACGGACTTCTGTCCGTTGAGCATGCGCGCCTTTTCGACCACGCCGACGATGGTTCCGCTCAGGTCGTATTCGCCGGGCGCGTAGAAGCCCGGCATCTGCGCGGTCTCACCACCGATGAGCGCGCAGCGGTTTTCCGCGCAGGCGCGCGCGAAGCCCTTGATGATGTCGGTGAAGACGTGCGGCTCGAGTTTGCCCGTGCCGAGGTAGTCGAGGAAGAAGAGCGGCTCGGCGCCAAGCACGGCGATGTCATTGACGCAGTGGTTGACGAGGTCCGCGCCGATGGTGTCGTGGCGGTCCATCGCGAAGGCGATCTTGAGTTTGGTGCCGACGCCGTCCACGGAAGAGACGAGCACGGGCTGCTTGTATCGCCGGGTGTCGAGCGCGAAGAGGCCGCCGAAGCCGCCGACCTTGCCGAGCACTTCGCGGCGATGCGTCGAGGCGAGCAATTGCGGCAGGGTGGCTTTGACGCGGTTGCCGAGATCAATGTCAACGCCCGCGGCGGCGTAGGCTTTCTGTTTCATCGTTCGTTCGGGGGGCGGTTCGATGCGCGACCGGGTGGCAAATCAGCCGGGGCTGGCGGGGGACCGGGCCTTCAACAATTATTAGAGCAGCCGCGGCTGCAGTTCCTCCTTGGCAAGCGCTTCGCCGAGGCTTTCGACGCGGGCGCGGCGGCGTTCCATGATGTGCTTGTCCACGAGCGGGTCGTAAGGCACCGGATAATGACCGTCGTAACACGCCATGCAGAACTCGCTGCGCGGGCGGCCCGTCGCGGCGACCATGCCGTCCTGCGACAGATACGCGAGCGAGTCGGCGTTGATGTAGCGGCGGATGTCCTCGTGCGAATGGTTCACGGCCATGAGCTTGTTGCGGTCGGGAAAATCAATGCCATAGACGCACGGGTTCATGTGCGGCGGGCAGCTCACGCGCACGTGGACTTCCTTCGCGCCGGCTTCCTTGAGCGATTTCACGCGCGCCTTGCACGTGGTGCCGCGCACGATCGAGTCGTCGACGATGATGACGCGCTTTCCCTTCACGAGCTCGGGGATGAGGTTGAGTTTCACGCGCACGTTGAAGTCACGGATGAGTTGCGACGGCTGGAGAAAGCTGCGGCCGATGTAGTGGTTGCGCACGAACGCCATCTCGTAGGGCAGGCCGGTCTCGAGCGAATACCCGAGCGCGGCGCAGTTGCCGCTGTCGGGCACGGGCACGACGACGTCGGCGGGCACGCCATTTTCGCGCGCGAGCTGGCGGCCCATCTCGACGCGGACCTTGTAGACGTTCCGCCCGCCGATCGTGCTGTCGGGCCGCGCGAAGTAGACGTATTCGAAGATGCAGAACGCCTCGCGCTGGTGGCCGGGGAACGCCTGCACGCTGCGCAGGCCTTCCTTGTCGATGATGACGATCTCGCCGGGCGCAACCTCGCGGACGAACTTCGCGTGGATGAGGTCGAGCGCGCACGACTCGCTCGAAAGCACCCAGCCGTGGTCGAGCTTGCCGATGCACAGCGGCCGGAAACCGTGCGGGTCGCGCACGCCGATCAGCTCGTTTTCCGTCATGATCGCGAGTGAATACGCGCCCTCGATCCGCCGGATGGTCTGGATGAGGTTGTTCTCCACGCCGCCGAGCATCGGCTGCGCCATCAGGTGCAGGATGATCTCGCTGTCCACCGTGGTCTGGAAGATGGAGCCCTTCGACTCGAGCTCCTCGCGGAGTTGCGCGGCGTTGGTGAGGTTGCCGTTGTGCGCGATGGCGATCTGGCCGCGGCCGCAATCCACCGTGAGCGGCTGCGCATTGCGCAGGTGCGAGCTGCCCGTGGTCGAGTAGCGCGTGTGGCCGACCGCCGTGTCGCCCACGAGCCCGTGCAACGTGGCGCCGTCGAAAATCTGCGAGACGAGCCCCATGCCGCGGTGCACGCGGAACTGCCGGCCGTCGCTCGTCACGATGCCCGCGCTCTCCTGCCCGCGATGCTGGAGCGCGAAGAGCCCGTAGTAAGTCAGCTCCGCCGCGTTCGGATGTCCGAAGACGCCGAAGACGCCGCAGTAATGTTTGGGGTGTTCGGCTGACATCAACTCATTGCGCGCGAGATGGAATTCCACCAGAGGTCGTGCAACCCGGGCAAGGGCCAAGTCGATTCGCCCGCGGCAGCCTTGAGGGTGAGCTTGTCGCCCCCGACGGTGCCGATGCGCGCGGCGGGCACGCCCATCAACTTCGCGCGCTCGATGATCTTGTTCGCGTCGAGCGGCGCGCAGGTCACCGCGACGCGCGACTGAGTCTCGCCGAAGAGCAGCGCGTCGAGGCGGACAGCGGGGCGCGGGGCCGCCGTTTCGCCGGGACTCGCGGGGCTGGAGCTCTGCGGCCCGAAGCCGGACAAGTCCACCGTCGCGCCGATGAGCCGGGGTGTGTTGCGCGCGACGAGCTGGCTGATGCAGCACTCGGCAAGCGCCACCGCAAGGCCGCCGTCGCTGCAATCGTGCGCGCTCTTCACGCCGCCCGCGCGGATGAGTCCGACGAGCGTCGTGTGCAGTGTCGCGGCCTGGTCGAGGTCGCACCGGGGCGGCGAACCGGTCTTTTTGCCGTGGATGACTTGCAGATACGCGCTGCCGCCGAGTCCTTGCAACGGGTCGGCCGTGTCCACCGGCGCGCCGAGCAGGATGATGACGTCACCGTCATCCTTGAACCACTGCGTCGTGACGTGCTCGGGCTTCTCGACGAGCCCGACCACGGCGACCGTCGGCGTGGGATCAATCGGCCCGGCAGGGCTTTGGTTGTAAAGCGAGCAGTTGCCGCCGGTGACGGGCGCGTTGAAGGCGCGGCAGCCGTCGGCGAGGCCGCGCACGCTTTCCTTGATCTGCCAGAACAGCTCGGGCTTGAGCGGGCTGGGCATGTTCAGGTTGTCCGTCGAGCCGAGCGGCAGCGCGCCGGAGCACGCGAGGTTGCGGCACGCCTCGGCCACGGCGGCCTTCCCGCCCTCGTAAGGGTCGAGCGCGCAGTAGGCGCCGTTGCAGTCCACGGAAAGGGCGATGAGGCGCTCTGATTGCGGAGGGCGGATGTCGGAGTGCGGAGGGTCGCAAGCACTGACGCCTGGCCGGCCTTGTGGAACGGAGTCGCCTTTGATGCGAATGACCGCGGCGTCGCTGCCGGGGCAAACGACGGAACCGTCGCGCACCATGTGGTCGTATTGGCGATAGACCCAGTTCTTCGAGGCGATGGTCGGCCAGGCGAGCAGCTTCCTCAGCGCCCCGATCGCATCCGTCCCATGGGTCACATCGGCCAAGCCTTCGAGCCTGAACGCCCGCACGTCGGCCAGATACGCCGGCTCCACCGCCTCGCGTTGGTAGATGGGTGATTCGTCCGCGATGGCCTTTGCCGGGATGTTCGCCACCACCGCGCCGTGATGCTTTACGACCATTCGCCCCGTGTCCGTCACGACGCCGATCTCCGCCCACGGCAAATCCCACTTGTTGAAAATTTTCTTCACCTCGTCCTCGCGGCCCTTGTGGACGACGATGAGCATGCGCTCTTGCGACTCGCTGAGCATGATCTCGTAGCTTGTCATGTTCGGTGCGCGCTGCGGGACCTTGTCGAGCTCGATCTCGATCCCGGTGCCGGCGCGCGACGCGGTCTCGCACGTGGAACAGGTGAGCCCGGCGGCGCCCATGTCCTGCATGCCGGCGACGGCGCCGGTCGCGAGGAGTTCGAGGCACGCTTCGCACACAAGTTTCTCCATGAACGGGTCGCCGACCTGCACCGCGCCCCGCTGTTGCTCGGCGGATTCGTCGGTCAAATCCTGCGACGCGAATGCCGCGCCCGCGAGTCCGTCGCGTCCCGTCGCGGGGCCGACGTAAAAGACCGGGTTGCCCACGCCGCGCGCCGCGCCGCGGGTGATCTGCTCGTGCCGCAGCACGCCGAGGCAGAAGGCGTTGACGAGCGGGTTGCCCTCGTAGCTCTTGTCGAAATACACCTCGCCCGCGATGGTCGGGATGCCAAAGCAGTTGCCGTAGTGCGCGATGCCGCTGACGACGCCGGCGAACAAACGGCGGTTGGTCATCACATTTGAAGGCGTGGCCGCAGGGGAGCAAGTGGGCTGGGAAGCAGGGGAGGTGTCAGCCGCGGGAGATTGCGTGCCCCTTTCACCCTCGCTCCCGTTCTCGCCCGCCACACCGTTTGCCGTGATGGGTCCAAACCTGAGAGAATTGACAGCGCATACCGGTCTCGCGCCCATCGTGAAGATGTCGCGCACGATGCCGCCGACGCCCGTGGCCGCGCCTTGAAACGGCTCGACCGCGCTCGGGTGGTTGTGAGACTCAATCTTGAACGCGATGGCAAGCCCGTCGCCGATGTCCACGATGCCCGCGTTCTCCTCGCCCGCGCCGACGAGGATGCGCGGCGACTGGGTCGGGAATGTCTTCAGCAGGGGCCGCGTGTTCTTGTAGGAGCAGTGCTCGCTCCACATCACGGAGAAAATGCCGAGCTCGGTGTAACTGGGCTCGCGGCCGAGGATTTCCCTGAGCCTGGAGAATTCCTCCGGCGTGAGGTTATGCTTCTGGATCAGGGCGGGCGTGATGGCGGGCTCGGTCATCGCGGTCGGTCGTTGGCGTTCCACAAGGCGGCGCGAGGATGCGGCGTGGCGCGGGACGTGACAAGCAAATCGAAGCCGCGCCGGGTCCGGATTCCCGCTTGCCATCTGCGCGGGGGGTCGGGCATTTTCGGACATGGCAGATTCGCAAGTCCTCTCCGAGCTCGACCGGCGGTTCTACAAGCCCGCCGACGAGTTTTTCCTCTCGCAAGCCGACCTTGCGCTCACCTACGACGATGTCACGCTCGCGACGCTCTATTCCGAAGTCCTCCCGCGAGACACGCAACTCGCCACCACGCTCGCCGACGGGCTCGCGTTGAACATCCCGGTTCTTTCCTCCGACATGGACACCGTGACCGAGGCGCGCATGGCCATCGCCATGGCGCTCAACGGCGGGCTGGGGCTCATCCACTACAACATGCCGGAACGCCAGCAACTCTCCGAAGTCAGCCGCGTCAAGAACCACGTCCACGGCCTCATCCAGGACCCCATCAAGGTCTCGCCCGACCAGCTCATCGGCGACGTGCTCGAAATCATCGAGAAGCGCAAGTTCGCGTTCAGCACCTTTCCCGTGGTGGATTCCTCCGGCAAACTCCTCGGGCTCCTGCCCGGCCACGTGGTCAAGCCGCGCTACGCAAGGCGCAAGGTCACCGAGTCGCTCACGCCGCGCGCACAAATCCACACCCTGAACGCGCGCGAACTCGCGCCCGACCCCATCGCGCGCGCGGACCGGTTCTTCAGCGAGCACCTCGGCATCCACAAGCTCCTCGTCGTGGACGACCACGACCATTTGCACGGGCTCTTCACGCTCAGCGACATCGAGCGCATCAGCCAGGAGCGGCTCGCGCAGTTCAAGCCCGCGCGCGACGCGAACTTCCGGCTTGTCTGCGGCGCGGCCGTGAGCGCCACGCGCAATGCCTTCGGCGAGCTTGACCGCGACCGCGTGCTCAACCACGTCGGCGCGCTCGCGGACCGCGGCGTGGACGTCGTGGCCGTCTCGACCGCGCACGGACACAGCAAGGGCGTGGGCGAGACCGTGAAGGTGATCCGCAGTGCGCTGCCGCGGCTTCCGATCATCGCAGGCAACGTCACGAGCGCGACGGGCGTCGAGTTCCTCGCCGATTGCGGCGCAAGCGCGGTGAAGATCGGCCAGGGACCGGGCTCCATCTGCACGACGCGCGTCGTCGCGGGCGTGGGCATCCCGCAGCTCACCGCGCTTTACGTCGCGTCGCGGACCGCGGCCGAAAAACGCGTCACCCTCATCGCCGACGGCGGCATCACCAAGAGCGGCGACATCGTCAAGGCGCTCACCCTCGCGCAAGCGGTGTTGTGCGGCGGCATCTTCGCCGGTTGCCCCGAGGCGCCGGGGCACATCATGGAAATCCACGGCAAGCTCTACAAACAATACCGCGGCATGGGCAGCCTCGCGGCGATGAAGGCCGGCTCCGCCGCGCGCTACGGACATTCCAGCACCACGACGCAGAAGATCGCGCCCGAGGGCGTCGAGGCGCTCAAGGAAGTCTCCGGCTCCGTTGAGAGCGTGCTTACGCAGCTCATCGGCGGCATCCAATCCGGCATGGGCTATCTCGGCGCGGCGACACTTCCCGAACTCCGCGCCCGCGCCCGATACGCGCGCGTGAGCCCCGCGGGCCAGCGCGAAGCCGGCGCACACGACGTGGTTGAAGTGAAGACTGGCGACGGAGCTGACGCGTAGCGCGCTGGTTCGGCCGCAAAGGGCGGATTGCCGGTTGACGCCCGCGCCTGCTACTCTCGCATCCATGCCCGAAGAACCCCCAGCGATGTCCGCCGGAGCCGGCGGGATTGAAGCCGAGGACGACCCGCTCACGACTGCCGCGCCGCGCCCCACCGGCGCCCGCTGGCGCTCGCGGTGGCGGAAGTTCGTGCGGTTCTGCAAGCACGCCGGCCGGGCGTTCGTCCACAACCGCTGTCCGGTGCGCGCCGCCGCGCTGGCTTACGCGAGCCTGCTCGCGCTCGTGCCGATGCTCGCTGTGGTCGCGAGTGTTTCGGCGGCATTCCTCCGGACCCAGGGCGAGGAGACGGTCTCGCGCTTCGTCGAGCAGTTGATCGTCCACGTCGCACCCGCCGCCGCCGCCGACGAATCGCGTCCGCCCGATGCGCCCGTGGGAGCCGCCGAGGTGCAGGCCGCGGCGTCGCGCAAGGAGATGGCGCGGAAGATCAACGGCTTCATCACTGAAATCCGGACGGGCGCCCTCGGCGTCACCGGCACGATCGTTCTCGTGGTGGTGGCGATCGCCATGCTCGCGCGCGTGGAGGACACCTTCAACGACATCTGGGGCGTGACGCGCGGGCGCAACTGGTTCATGCGCATCGGCCAGTATTGGGCGGCGCTCACGCTCGGGCCGATGCTGTTGATCGTCGCGCTCGCGCTCTCGAGCGGGCCGCATTTCGACGCGACACGCCACCTGCTGGACGACCTTCCGTGGGGCATCGGTGCGCGCATCGGCTGGTTGTTCAGTGTGATCGTGCCGTTTGCGATCGTCACGATCGCTTTCACGCTCGGCTACATGCTGCTGCCCAACTCAAAGGTCCCGTGGCGCGCGGCGTTCGTCGGCGGCTTCGTGGGCGCGCTGTTGTGGCAGGCGAACAACTCGCTGAGCGTGCTCTACGTGTCGCAGGTGGCGACGCAGAACAAAGTCTACGGCAGCCTCGGCATGGTGCCGGTGTTCATGGTCGGGCTGTATCTGGCCTGGATGATCATCCTCTTCGGCGGCCAGGTCGCGCACGCCTTCCAGCACCGGAACCGGCTCGGCCGCGAGGAAGCCGCCGGGCAGACCGGCCAGCGCGAGCGCGAGTTTCTCGCCATCCAGCTCATGACGTGCGTCGCGGAACGGTTCATGCGCGGCGAGCGTCCGATGACGCGCCCGCAGATCGCGCTCGCTCTCGCCGCGAGCGAAAGGCTCGTGGGCGCGCTGCTCACCGTGCTCACCGAGGCGCGGTTGCTGGTGGAGATTCCCGACTCCGACCCCGCGTTCACACCGGGGCGGCCCCTCGAATCCATCTCGTGCCACGATGTGCTCCAGGCCGTGCGCGGCAACGACGGCGCCTTCATGAGCGCGGAGACGCAGACCATCGGCCGCGTGCAGGCCGAGTTCGAGCGCATCGTCGAAGCCGAGCGCGCCGCGTCCGCCAAAGTGACCCTCGCCACCCTCACGCACGCGAACCGGCGGGGATGAGCCGCGGCGGACTCACGGTCGGCGGATTCCCGGCGCGATTTTCTTCAGCGCCTCCGCGGCTTGAACGTGAATCGAATCCGGTCTGTCCGGGAGCGCATTCGTGAGCGCGGGCAGCGCGGACTGCGCGGCGGGGCCGAACGTTCCGAGAGTGTTTGCGCACGTGGTCCGCACCGTGAAGCTCCGGTCCGTGAGGCCGGACGCGAGCGCAGCGACGACCACGGGCGAAGGCTCGAAACCCGACAGCGAACTCGCGGCCATCACCCGCACCGTGTAATGCTCGTCGTGCAACGCCCGCAGCAGCGCGGGCACGGCGGACCCGGTGTCGTTGGTGAACGTCCCGACGGCCGCCGTCGCGGCGACGCGCGTGATGCGCTCGCCGTTCGCGAGGGCGTTCGTGAGCAGCGGAAGTGCGCCGGGCCCGGTGCCCGCGAGATACAGCGCCGCTTCGCCGGCGGTGTGATATTCGTTCACCAGGGTCACGAGCGCATCCGTCGCGGCGCGGTTGTCGGGGCTCAATTGCATGAGGACATTGAGCGCCCGCTGCGCCTGCAGACCCTCGGGGGTCGCCTCGTCGTCCACCTTTCCGTTCGCGGCGCGGATGACCTTCAGCAGATTCGCCACGCCCGCATCGCCCCACTGCCGGAAGGCTTGGTGGGCGCGCAGTCGCACCGCGTTGTCGCTGGCCGCCGTGTCCGAAAGCCAATCGGCGACCGGCCGTCCCCCGTGCATCGGTTCGCGCGCGCAACCGCACAGCACCGCGGCCGCGAGCAGCGAGGCCGCGCCGAACCGGAACTCTGCGGTCAGGGTCACGCGCGCATCGTAACGCGGGCGCGCCCTGCTGCAAGGCCGCCGCTTGTGACTCGCCAAGCCGCGTGCGTCGCGGCTAAATCTTGCGCGTGAACAAGTGCGCGTGTTTTCTGCGGGCCGCCGCGGCAGCGGTCGCGGCCGTGTTCTTCGCACTCGCCTCCGCGGGCGCGCAGACCGTCACGCCGCCGCCCCCGCCCGTTCCGAAGACGCCGAACCTCGTGTGGATTGTCGCGGATGATCTCGGCTGGGGCGACCTCGGCTGTTACGGGCAGAAAAAGATCAAGACGCCGAACCTCGACCGGCTTGCGGCCGAGGGGTTGCGCTTCACCCAATTCTACGCGGGCAGCGCGCTGGGCGTGCCTTCGCGGTGCGCGCTCTTGACCGGGCGGCACACGGGACGCGCGGCGTTGCGCTCGAATGGCGCGGCGTCGCTCGCGGAATCCGACGTGGTGCTGCCGCAGTTGCTGCGGCAGGCGGGCTACCGGACGGGCGCCGCCGGGAAATGGGCGCTCGGACTCGAGGGCACCGGCGGCGAGCCGAATCGCAAGGGCTTCGAGGAATGGGCGGGCTTCCTCGACCGGCGCCACGCGGAGGAAGCCTACCCGGCGCTCATCTGGCGGAACATGAGCCAGTTTCGGCTGCACTCCAATCAAGCCGGGGCGCAGGGCACTTACGCGCACGACGTGTTCACCACGATGGCGACGAACTTCATCCGGATCAACCTGCCCGCGCGCCACAACAACGCCACGCCGTTTTTTTTCTACTTCGCCTCCACGCTGCCGCATGCGAATCGCGCGCTCGCGCTCAAGACCGGCAACGGCATGCAGGTGCCGTCCGACGCGCCCTACTCGCGCGAGCCGTGGCCGCAGGCGGAGAAAGACAAGGCCGCGATGATCACGCGGCTCGACGCCGACATCGGCCGCGTGCTCGACACGTTGCGGCATCACCGTCTTGAGGAGCAGACGGTCGTGATCTTCACGAGCGACAACGGTCCGCACGCCGAGGGCGGCAACGACCCGAAGTTCTTCGACAGCGCCGGCGGCTTGCGCGGCGCGAAGGGCGATCTCCACGAAGGCGGCATCCGCGTGCCGCTGATCGTTCGGTGGACGGGTCACATCAAAGCGGGCGCGGTGTCGGGCGAGCCTTTCGCGGCTTGGGACTTGTTTGCGACCACGTGCGAACTCGCCGCCGTCAAACCGCCGGCGGACTCGGACGGGATTTCGTTTCTCCCCACGCTGCTCGGCAGGTCGCAGACGAACCGGCATGAGTTCTTTTACTGGGAATTGCACGAAGGCTCCGTGCGCCAGGCCATCCGCGCCGCCGAGTGGAAGGGTGTCCGCCCGGCGCCCGACAAACCGCTGGAACTCTTCAATCTTGCCGCGGATCCGGTCGAGCGATCCGACGTCGCCGCGAAGCATCCCGACGTCGTCGTGCGACTCGAGCAACTGATGCATCGCGCCCGCAACGACGATCCGCGCTGGCCGTTGCGCGGACGATGAGCAACCGCGAAGACGACGTGCCGACCGGGGAAAACCAACCGAAGCCCGCAGACCGTCCGACGTCGGGGGACGCCGGCCCGCCCGAAGGCGAACCGTGGCGCTGGTGCCCGCGGTGCGGACACGAGTTGCACAATGAGAAGTGCAAACTGCGCTGCCCGCGCTGCCACTATTTCATGAGTTGCTCTGACTTCGACTGAACCCGGTCGCCAAGCCCGAGGCCGGCATCTTCACCGCCATCATTGCCGGGTTCCTCATCTCGGCGCCCGGCGGCACGCGCTGGTGCATCGGCGGGTTGACCGGCGCGCTCGAACGCTCGGGCGCCCAGCTCCAAGCCCCATCAAGCGAAGGGGCCAAGACCCGCCGCGAGACGGCGGACAAGGCCGGGTAACCGGGTCCGGCGACGTGGTCGCCCTCGCGGCGTTTGTCGGTCCATTTCCACGCCTGCCTGCGAGGTCGATTCACTTGCGGCCAAAGATGAAGAGATACCATCCCATGCTCTTCGCCAGGAATTCTTCCACCCCGAATGGGATGCTCCCCGAATATCTCCTGAGCGGAAAATGCGCGACGGTCATCCGCACATCGCGAAACCCGAGGAACAACTTTCGCGCGTCCGCCTTGGTGAATGCGCAAGCGACCGGGCATTCAGGGCCATCAGTGCAGCGGTGAACGAAGTTTCCAGCCCGCAGATAGTCTCAGCCTTGCACGAGGAAATTCGAGTAGTGAACATCCCAGACCCGACCATCTTGATTCCCGCGGATTCCGCGAAGTGGTCCGGAGGAGGCTCCAGCCTTGTCGCGGTTCCACCGCCTCGCGCGTGAGAGAATCTTGAGCAGGACCCGCAACCGCATGAAAGTCATGATGCGGATGAAATAGTTAAAACTGTGCTTGTGGTAGAGCATGATGATTGCGCGGCCGCCCGGCTTGAGAACCCGGTGGACTTCATCCATCGCCCGTTGGGTGTTGGGCGTGTGGTGCAACACGCCGTGGGAGTAAACCCAGTCGAAGCTCTCGTTTGGGAAGCTGAGTTGCTCAGCGTTCTCCTTCTTGAAGGTCCTTGTCAGCCCCATCACCGCAAAATGTCTGCGGGTCGCCTCCAGTGCCGCTTCCGTCAAGTCAACGCCGGTGTAATGGGCGCCGTTGAGGGCAAACATCACCCCGGCAGCACCGTTGCCCGTGCCGATTTCCAGAACCTTCAGTCCCCTGGCCTCTGCAAATGGAACCAACCTCGGAATGTGCCACTCGGTGCGGTAGCGGTATTCGCGGAATTGCTCGAAGAAGTGGCTTTCATCCGCCGTGTGCTCGACGAAGTGCGTGCCGCAAGCCTCCGTGTTCCAAAAGTCGTGGACTCCTGAGAGGCCCGGTTCGGTGTTCATGCGTTTCAATCAAGATCGAAAGCGAAGCGCAGTCCATCAACCGAACGGGTGTGAGAATGGCTCCACGAGCGGAGGACGAGCTCCCCTCGCGAGCTGATTGCCCGGAGAACACGTATCGCCAGCCTCATGCTCGCCGAGGTTTGGCGTATTCGACGTGCTTGATCCCGCCTCCACCGTTGCTCACGCAACCGACGCGATGCGGCTGAATCGAAGCTTGTGCGCCGCCCCGGTGCGATCCGTCCTCACGCCTGGTCGCGGATGTGCACCCACGTGTGGACGTGCGGCGCGCCGCGGAAATACCAGAGCATCGCCGGGCCTTCGATCTGCCAGATGTCCCACACGCCGTCGCCGCCGATGTCGTCCATCTTGTAGAACGCGAGGTGCAGGTTGCCAAAGCCGTTCTTGTTCACGAGCTTCATCGCCTCGTCGGCGTCGTCCTTGCGGAACGGCGCGAGCAAGTCGGCCATGACTTTCTGCACGTGCGCCTGCTGGTCCTTGGAGAGATCGCGAACGGGGATGCCGGGCAGGCCGTCGGTTTTGCCGGTGAGCTTGACGGTGTCGTTGCCTTTTTCCGGCCGTGGTTCGCCGAGCAGGGCGACGTCGCGCTGCTTTTCGCTGAGCATCGCGAAGACCTCGTTGGCGCGCCTGGCCTGGAACCAATAGACGTTGCCTTTGTGATCGGCCTTTTCGTTGAAGCTCTCGGCCGCGTGCCCGTAGAAGATCGGCCCGCCGAACGCTGCGCCCGCGACCGAGTCGCCGTCGCATCGCCGCGTGCAGTGGCGGCCGGTGAGGACGAACTCGAACTTGCCCGTGCCCGGTTCGCCGAAGAGCGCGATCGAACTGTCCTCGAAGCCCGCCTTGCCCGAGTCGTGCACGACCTGCCCGTAGACCTTGTCCGCGTATTCGGGGCTGTGCAGCCCCAGGAAGATGTCCTTCACCAGCTGGTTCTGGTCCTTCGTCAGGAACGCGCCGATCCTTTGCTTGGTGATGTGCCAGTTGTTGTTCACTGCCGAGCGCAACGGATGGTCGAAGCCGAAGCAAAGCTCCTTGCGTTGCGCCTCGGTGAGGCTCTTGTGAAGGGTCGTGACGAGCGTCTCGGGTTTCGCGCGCGCCGCCTTCTCGGCGGCGCTGAGCGTGTCGCTCTTGAACAGCGGCACGGAACCGGCCGCGGCGACGATCGTTCCGGCGACGCTGGACTTGAGGAAGTCACGACGGCTGACCGTGGGGCAGCAGTCCCAATCAGGAGACGGGCGGGTAGTCATGGGAGGTTGGTAGCACAGGCGCGGGAGGACGACAACAGGAGATTGTTCACGGGTTCACAAACCAACTCTTCGCATCGGCGTCGGACTTCATGAAGTTCAGCAGCAGGGCTGCGACTTTCCGGCGGCGGCAAGGCAGGGCGGGAGAACGAGGCGGATGGACTTCATGGTGGGTGCGGGAGTTTGGGCTTGAACGCGACCTTGCCGCTGAATAAATGGAAGTGGCAACCCGTTACATCGCCATGCAAACAAGACCCGAATCCACCGACACCGCCGCCACCCGCCGGGATTTCCTGAAGGCCTCGACCACCGCAGTCGCCGCGGGCGCACTGGCGTCGAAGCTAGGATTTCCCGCCGTGCTTTCCGCGCAGGCGAACAGCGACCGGTTGCGCATCGGCTTCATCGGCTGCGGCGGGCGCGGCACGGGCGCGGCGGCCCAGGCGCTCAAGGCGGACAGCAACGTGGTGCTGCACGCGATGGCGGACGTTTACGAAAGCTCGCTCGACCGCAGTCTCGCGAGCGTGAACAAGGAGGTCGGCGAGGCTCAAAAGTTTGACGTGCCCAAGTCGCGCCAGTTCGTCGGGCTCGATGGCTACCAGAAAGTCCTCCAGAGCGGCGTGGATGTGGTGATCCTCACGACGCCGCCGGGGTTCCGGCCGCTGCATTTCAAGGCCGCGATCGACGCCGGCAAGCACGTCTTCCTCGAGAAGCCGATGGGCACGGACGCCACCGGCTGCAAGCAAATCATGGCCACGGCGGCCGAGGCCCAGAAGAAGGGGTTGTCCGTGGTGGACGGCTTTTGCTGGCGCTACAACTACGCGCGGCGCGAGCTTTACAAACGCATTCACGACGGCGCGATCGGCGACATCCGCGCGATTTACGCGACTTACCTCACCGGACCCGTCAAGCCCATGCCCGCGAAGGAATCGCGGCCCGAGGGCATGAGCGACACCGAGTGGCAGGTGCGCAACTGGTATAACTTCACGTGGCTTTCAGGCGACGGCCTCGTCGAGCAGGCCATCCACAGCGTGGACAAGATCGCGTGGGGCATGAAGGACGTGCCGCCGCTCAAGTGCACCGCCACGGGCGGCCGGCAGATTCCGAATCACGAAGGCAACATCTGGGACCACATCTCCGTGAACTACGAATGGGAGGACGGTGCGCGGGCGTTCATGGCGCAGCGCCAGACCACCGGCTGCCACAACGAAAACAACGACTACATCCTCGGCACGAAGGGCTCCGCCTACATCACGCGCGGCGTGTTCATCAAGGACCTCGACGGCAAGATCACGTGGCGGCACGAGGGCGCGGTGCCGGACATGTATCAAGTGGAACACAACGAGATGTATGCCGCGATCCGGCAGGGCCGGCCGCTCAACTCCGGAGTGCGCATGTGCCAGAGCACGCTCATGGGCATCATGGGCCGGATGGCCGGCTACACCGGGCAGGAAGTCACATGGGAGCACATGATGAAGTCCAATGAGCGGCAGTGCCCCGTGGACCTCGCCGCGCTTGATTGGAAGGCACCGCTTCCGATCACGCCGATGGCGTTGCCGGGGCGGACGAAGATGTCGTGACAAGTCCCCGCTTCACCCGATGAAACGAATCGCTGCCTCAATCGGCTTCTCGCTGCTGGCGCTCACGGCGTGCAAGAAAGAGCCGCAACCCGCGACGCCGCCTCTCGTGACGGCGCGTCCGCCGAAGGCAGCCGCCACACCGGTGGCACCGCAACCTGCGCCCGTCGCGGCTCAGGACACCGGGATGGATCCGTCGCTCGGCGTGCTTGCGGAAGTGTCACCGGGGGAAATGTCGAACACTTCGCTGCTCACGCTCGGGCTGCAGGAATTCATGAGCGAGAAGGGCCGGCTTCCCGCGGACATGAAGGAGTTGTCGAAGTATCTGCGTTATCGCGTCGAGCCGATCCCGCCGGCGGGGACGAAGTTCGTCTTCGACGCGAAGAACAAGCAGGTGCGGATTGTCCGGCAGTGAGCAGGGTGGCCTGATTCCGTGCTAGCGGACAACGGGCTGCGGCGGATTGGTCCAGATCGCGTGCCAGTTTTGGAACCAAAGGTTTTCGACCTTCGTGAGGCTCACGTGCCCATCCATGTAGGTGATGTTGATCGCGCGGCCGTGCCGGGCGATGCAAACACGCCGCATGCTGATGCCGACCGGAGAACCGGGGAATGCGCGGTTCCCGCCGAAACGCACGTCTGTCGGCGGCGTGTCGGTCGGCTCCGGCCACGCGTCCACCCAGCCACCATCGGTCAGGAGAGGTTGCGAGTCGGGACGGCCATCCTCGAGTCGTTGGAAATACTTGGCCGCGTTGGCGCCGCCGCCACTCTGCCGCGGTTGGGCCCAACCGTTGAGCGTGTAACTGCCGGTGGTTCCGCCGATGAACCCGCCTGCCGATCCGAACCACGCCAGATAGGCCGGATACGGATTCGGCGGAGTTGCGGTCGAGTTCTCCCAGTCCGCCGGGAAGTTGAAACTTGGATTGTGCGTGGTCTTGGGGCAAAGCCAGACCAACGGGTCGCGCAGGTAGCCGGTCCGAATCAGCGGGATCCAGAAGTTGGCGTTGTTCAGTCCGCTGACGTCCGCGTAGGGCATCACTTTCTCGAAGTCCCCCGCGTAGAGCGCGAAGCTCGTGCCCAACTGACGGATGTTGTTCGTGGACTTGATCGTCTTGGACTGGTCCTTCGCCTTGGCCAGCGCGGGCAGGAGCAATCCGGCGAGGATCGCGATGATCGCGATGACCACGAGCAATTCGATAAGCGTAAACGCGACGGCGGACCTGAGCTGGCGCGAGGTTGGATTCACAGGTTGGTTTGGTCGATGGTCATGAACGGCGGCTGCAATGTTACGGCCGAATCCCCAAAAATCAAAGCCGAAGAAAGACGCGGCCCCGGTGGGGGATTGTTCACCGGGTTCAACCGCCCGAACTCGCTCAGGGGATCATGCTCGCATTGGTCGCGTGCCGGCTGTCCACCAACGCGCGCACCGTGTTCTGCCGGGTGATCCACTCGGCGTGGCCGTCCGTGAAGCCCCAATTCCAGCCGGCGCGGCCGTGGTTGTTGTGCGGGTCGGGGAAGTTGTTCACGTCATTCGGCAGGCTCGCGAGGTTGTCGTCGGCGTCCACCACGATCACGACTTTTTCCGGCGCGTAGAGCGCACTCTCGGGAGTCTTGCGCACAGCGGGCGCGGGTGTTTCGAAGTAGCCGAAGTATTCGTAGCTGTGTCCGCCCGTGGTCCGTTCGCGGTCGCCTTGCGAGGTGTTCACCAAGTCGGCCAGATACGTCGTGAGGCCCGCCGTCGTGCTGCGATTTGTTCGGATGATGTTCTTGGTTCCCGCGCACAGGAATGACTTCAGCGCCGGGATGTAGTTGGGATAGTAGGAGACCGGCGCGCGGTCGTCCGCATTCGCCGTCGTCCAGTAAAACCAGGTCGGGAAGTCATCCCGGTAGAGCATGCTGGCCACGAGGAGCTGCCGGTGGTTGTTCATGCACGAGGTGCGCTTGGTGCGGTCCTTGGCCCCCGCGAGCGCGGGCAGCAGCAGCGCCGCGAGGATCGCGATGATGGCGATGACCACGAGCAACTCGATCAGCGTAAAGGCGCGGGCCGCGCGCGGCGCAGGGACATGGGCCGGTGTCATGGGCGTTGGAGTCGTCGGGCATTCAAGGCGAGCAACTTGAAGAGGCAGTCGCGCACGCCCGTGTCGTCATACACCGTGGTGCCGGAGAGGTCGAACATGACCATTTTGATTTTGCTCATGAGTGAAGTGGATTGGTTTTCAGTTTGTCGTGTCTTTGTTGAATCGCAGTTCGCGCGTCGCCGATGAGTCTGCAGGCTGCCGCCGCGTCCGCAACCTTCCGCCGTATCCGTTTCCCGCATTCGTGCCGCGCGGCGTCGGGGTTTTCAGCTATGGCGGAGTCACTGCTTGGGCGCGGGCGGCACACTGCTGCCAGCTCCGGCGCGAGCATGGCGATCGAGCCGTCGCTTTCGCGCAAGTGCACGATTTCTGCGTGGGCCATCGGGGTCGTTGGGGCGCGGCGGGAAAATATTCGCGCGCGGCGGCGGTGTCACGAACGAACCCGCGAGGACTCGATCCGGCGTTGCGTTCAATCGAGGGCTTCGGTTCTAATCGGCCCCGACATGCCGAACACGCCGAGCCAGAGCGCCGAGGACTACCTCGAGCGCATCCACGAGTTGATCGAGGAGAAGGGCTACGCGCGCGTGGTGGACATCGCCGAGTCGCTCGACGTCAAGCAGGCCAGCGTGACCGTGATGGTCCAGAAACTTGGCGAACTCGGCTTCCTCGACTACGTCAAGTATCGCGGGTTGCGGCTCACGGCGAAGGGCCGCGATGTCGCGCGCCGAATCCAGAGTCGTCACGCAACGCTCGCGCGTTTTTTTTCGCTGCTCGGCCTCGACCAGAAGACGCAGCGGATGGACATCGAGGGCATTGAACACCACCTGAGCCCCGACACGCTCGCGTGCCTCGAAGACTTGTCGGAATTCCTCGAGCGAAATCCCGCGGTGATCGCGCGCTTCAAGAAATTCCGCCGCACCGCCAAACCGGCTTGAAGCCATGCCCCGCAAACGCCCCACATCGAACGCTTGCGTCCCGCCGGCTTTTCTCCAGCGGCTCGCCGTGGCGCAGGACGAAGTCCGCCTCACGCTCGACTCGCTCCCGGCGCGCCTGCAGGCCGGGGCGCGCGCGTTGCCGGTCACATACGAGCCCAAGCCAAACGACGCGCTGCTTGCGGACGGCGTGGACGAGGACACGCTCGGGTTGTTCGTCGGCGACGACTACGCGCACGCCGAGCTCGGCTCGGGTGGCATGCCCTCGCAGATCATCCTGTTTCTCGAGAACATCTGGGACATGGCGGATGGCGAGGAGGAGTTTTTCCGCGAGGAAGTCCGCACCACGCTGCTTCACGAACTCGGCCACTACCTCGGCCTGGACGAGCGCGACCTCGAGGAACGCGGGCTGGATTGAGCGGCTGCGATCTGCGCCCGCGTCGCGAGCTCAAGGCTTCATCTCGGCGCCATCGAGTTGCGAGTTGCTCACCGGTTCGGACGGTGGCACGACCACACCCGCGGCCAGCGTGACATTCAGAATGTAGCTCGCCCGGAACTGCCCCCATGTGAGCTGGCTGCCGAGCAGTTGCTCGGCGTGCCCATCCATGAAGATCACGTTCATCCGCATGTTGTGTTTGCGCGGCTGATCCTGGAAACGGTAGTTCCCAATCTGCAACCCGTTGGCCGGGCCCGCCGGCGTTGGATTGGGGTTGATCGGGAACGAGCGGCCGGACCACCACGAGTCAAGCCACGCCGCGTCGCCCTTGCCGTCGTTCATGTCGTTCACATTATCGTTGCCGCCGCACTCGGCGATGCCGACGGTGCGGACGGGTTGCTGGATCTGCTCCAGCCGCCGCGGCGGCGTGACAACTCCCGCCGAGTTGGTGTCGCCCGTGAACACGCCGAAGTAGTTGAAACCATAGGAGAGGAACCCGGTGTATTTCGGGTCGTAGTTCCCCTGTTGCGTCGAGTAGGTGATCCCTCGCCGCTTGGCGGGGCAGACGAACGACATCGTGCCGCCGAGGTATCGTTCGAGCAGGAACGCCGGCGTGCGCTGCCACTCACCGCCGCAGCGGAAATTGTTGCTGTTCACATACGGCGGCGCGGCCCAGGTGCGGCCGGGGACGCGGTCCTCGAACTCCGAGATGTAGAGATTCAGCGCGATGCCAATCTGCTTCGTGTTGTTCATGCAGGCCGCGCCGTGCGCCTTGGCCTTGGCCTTCGCCAAGGCGGGCAGCAACAGGCCCGCAAGGATCGCGATGATCGCGATGACCACGAGCAATTCAATGAGCGTGAACGCCGCGCTGCGGGAGCGCGAATCTCGGGCGGGCGCGGTCGGCTTCATGGGCATGGCATGGGTTTGAGTCGTGTTACTTGAGTTCGATTCCGTATGCCTTGCAGATGCGCACAAAGTCGGCGCGGTCCTTGGGCGTCAGCGCATTGATTTCGCGCATGGCCTGGTCGCGCTGCGAACCGCCTGACTTGAGTTGGTCCATCCACTTGCGCTGGCGGTCCCACTTCTTGGCTGCGGCGTCCCCCGCGCCGCCCGTCTCGTAGGCGGAAGCGGGCATGGGAGCGGCGCTGCTCGCGGCGGCTGGAGAGGCGGGTCCGGCCGCAGTCGGTGGAACCGGCGACGCCGCTTGCGGGGCGGCTGCTGGCGCGGCTTCCGGCGCTGATTGTGCCGGCGGTCTGGCGACCTGCACCTGCGGGGTCTCTGCCGGAGGATTCTTGCTGCACGCCCCCCATGCTGCGGCCCAGAGTAAAAGCGACAGGGACACTCTCATCGGATGGAATGGTATGGGTTCTATGGCTGCAAGGTTGTCCCCGCGCCCCCGTGTTGCAAGCCGATACTTTGCGCCGCGCGGCGCGCGCCAGAAGAGTGATTGACTTTGCCCGCCGGCGTTCACACTGTTGGCCACACTTCGATCCAGAGCCTATGAATCCCACCCCACTTGCCCTCGCCGGTTTGCTCGTCGTTTGCGCCACTGTTACCCAGGGCAGCGCCGTCATCGTCAAGCAGCGTGCCAAGGAAATCGCGCGCCCGGGCGATCCAAACAACAAGGGCCCCGGCAAGATCGGCCCGACTCCGGCCTCGCCGGCGGCGCAGGGCACGACGGCGGCGGCGGCCGCCCCCGCAGCGACACCCGCGATGTCCCGTCTCGTGGCCGACATCGCCGCCATCCGCGCCAGGAAGGAAATGCCCGCCGACTTGCTCAAGCAGTTCTGCGCCGACATTGCCGCTTGCGCCGAGGGACCGGCCAAGCCATCCGAAGCCGTGGTCAACAAACTCGGCGCGAATCTCGGCGCCGCATTGCTCGACAAGAAAATGTCCATGGCGGAGCAGGTGGGGCTCGCGCGCGACATCGCCACGATGATCAACGGGGCCAAGGTTGAAGTGGCCGACGCGCAAGCCGCCCTCAACGGCATCAAGGACATCCTTCAGGCCGCGGGCGTGGCGAAGACGGAGTTGCAGGCCATCCTTAACGACTTCAAGTCTGTGTTTGCCGAGGTGCTGAGCTTCAAGAAGTAGCCGCCCGCTGGGATTCGCGTGCTTCCGTTCGTCATCAAGAGGCCGAAACGGGGCTTCCCGGTTTTCGTTCCGGTTCTCCTTCTCCTCGTCCTCGCCGGCATCACCTATGTCGGGTGGCCCGAGCCGCGGAACGGGCTTCAATTCAGCCGCGACGCCGTGCGCGGACAGCTCACAAACGTCATCGAGTCCCAGCTCGCCGCGTTCCGGGCCGACGACTACGCGCGCGCCTATACATTCGCGGCCGCGGGCATTCGCGAGCAATTCCTGCTCGCTGATTTCGAGGCGATGGTCAAGCAGGGCTACCCGCTCATTGCCGAGTCGGTGTCCGCCACCTTCGGAATTGCGTTCGACAATGGCCGCGAGGCGCTCGTGGTCGTCTCCTTCCACGGCCGCGACAAGCGCGTGTTCCGCTACAACTACATGCTGCTTCGCGAGCGCGATGGCTGGAAGGTCAACGGCGTCTTCGTCGCGAAACCCGGCGAGCCGGTCATCTGAACCCGCGCAGGACTCGTCGCGGGAACATCGCCGCGATCCTCGCGCGCGTCCCGCTCGCGGCTTCCTCGCGCGCCTTGGGCGAAGCCCATGGGTCGAATTCAAACTCGTCGCCGAGCCGGTCGCGCAACAGGTTTGCCACGAGGATGCGCGAGGCAAGTTGGGGATGGATGAGGCCGTCGAGCACGGAGGCGGAGACGGTGTCGCTCATGGGTGTGTTTGAGACGGGAAACCCCGCGGGCTGCTCCCGGGTTGCAGGTGTCTGGCGCCGGCCGGCGCCTAGGCGTGACCAGTGAAATGGGAATGAAAACCGCCGTTCCGCTGCCCAGGCTCGCCCGCCGTCTTGCGCCCGTGCCGCCCGCGCGGGCAAGATGCGGCCGCGTTTCCGCCATGAACCTCGCGCCCGCCTCCACCGCTGATCTTGCCGCGATGATGGCGGAGCACCACGCGCGTGGCGCGCGGTTGCCGTCGGTCGAAGTCGGCGCGCTCAACCACGTCCTCGCGCACACGCCGGAGGACATGACGGTGAAGGTCGAGTCCGGCCTCACGCTCGCGAAGTTGCAGGCTCAACTTGCGACCCGCGGCCAGTGGCTTCCCGTGGACCCGCCGCGCGCAGACCGCGTGTTGATCCGCGACGTCATCGAGCACGATTTGAGCGGCCCGCGCCGCTGCGGCTTCGGCACGATTCGCGAGCACCTTATCGGGCTGACGGCGCTGCTCGCGGACGGGCGGGTCATCCACTCCGGGGGCAACGTGGTGAAGAATGTCGCGGGCTACGATGTGCAAAAACTGTTCATCGGCAGCCGCGGCACCCTCGGCATCGTCGTCGAGGCGGTGTTCAAGCTCCGGCCGCTCCCCGAAGCCGAGGTGTTCGTCGAGCAGTCCGTCCCAAACGCCGGCGCGGCGGCGGGCGTGATCGAAGCGGTGCAGGAATCCCCGGTCACGCCGGTCGCCTTTGAGATGCACAACCTTCCGGGCGCGGGCGGTCCGCGGGCAGCGATCACACTAGTGCTCGGCTTTTCCGGCGCGCGCGAGGAGGTGGACTGGCAGCTCGCGAACGCAGGCGCGATGGGTTTCGCCACGGCTTCAAGCCTCGGACACGAGGCGCGTTTTTGGACCGGCAGCTCCGCGGCGCGCAAGTGGTCGGTGCTCCCGTCGAAGCTTTGCGAAACACTCGCCGCGCTTGGCGAGGCGCGTTTCGTCGCGCGCGCGGCGAACGGGATCCTCTACGCGCGCGGCGGACCCTCGCCGCCGCCGCCCGGGCCGCCTTCCGCGCTGGTGCGTCGCATGAAGGACACGTTTGACCCAAAGCACATCCTCCCCGACCCCGGCTTCTGATGCCCACCCCGGAATCATTTCTCGACGAGAGGCAGGCACTCGCGTGTGTCCACTGCGGGCTGTGCCTCGGCGCGTGCCCGACGTATCTCGAAACGGGCAACGAGAACGACTCCCCGCGCGGCCGCATCTACCTCATGCGCGCGATGCAGTCCGGCCGACTGCCGGCGGACGGCGCGGCCGTGCGCCACGTGGACTTGTGCCTCGGCTGCCGCGCTTGCGAGACCGCCTGCCCGAGTGGCGTGCAATATGGCGCGCTGCTCGAGGCTTCCCGTGATCACATCGAGCGCCATCATCGCCGGCCTTTATTGCAGCGCGTGCTGCGGCGGTTCGTCATCGAGAAGATCTTCCCGCACCCGCGGCGGATGAAACGCGCGCTCCTGCCGGCGAAGCTCGTCAAGTTCTTCGGTGCGTCGCCGTTGCTCCCGGGCTTCGTGCGGGATGCGCTCGACCTGATTCCCGACGACGCGAGCGAGTCCAAGCTGCCCGCCGAATCGCCCGCAGTCGCGCAACCGGCGCGCGGCAAGGTCGGATTCATCTCCGGCTGTGTGATGAGCGTGATGTTCGGCGGAACCAACGCAAGCAGCGTGCGCCAGCTCAACCGCGCGGGGTTCGACGTGGTCACCCCCGCGGAGCAGGGGTGCTGCGGCGCGCTCTTTGCGCATGGTGGCAATCTCGCCGGGGCCCGCGCGTGCGCGCGCCGGAACATCGCCGTCTTCGAGCCGCGCGGCCTCGACGCCATCGTCATCAACGCCGCCGGCTGCGGCTCGACGCTCAAGGAATACGGCCACCTCTTGCACGACGACCCCGCGTGGCGCGACCGCGCGGCGGCGTTCAGCGCGAAGGTGAAGGATTTGACGGAAGTGTTGCCCGTCGCCGATTGCCGGTTGCCGGTTGTCCCCAAGGCCGGCGACGGGGCTGCTTCAATCCGCCATTCGCCCGTCACCTACCACGACGCCTGCCACCTTGCGCACCCGCAGCGCATCACGCGGCAGCCGCGCGACCTTGTGAAGGCGGTCGCGGGCGCGAAATTCATCGAACTCGCCGAGTCGGATGTCTGCTGCGGCAGCGCGGGCAGCTACAATTTGACGGAACCCGAAATGGCCGCGCGCCTGCAACGGCGCAAGGTCGAGCACATCCTCCGCACGGGCGCGCGCATCGTGGTCACCACGAATCCCGGCTGCCTCCTGCAAATTCGCGCCGGACTCGCGCGCGCCGGGGCGGGACACGTGCGCGTCCTGCACATCGCCGACTATCTCGCCGAGGCGGATTCCGCCGCGGATCCGGCGCAACCGGCCCGCGAGCTCAACGTGTAGCGGCAGGCATCCCGCCGCCGGGGGGCCATCGATGCGCCGCGCGGGAAACGAACGGGCCGCCGCACCGCCGTCTAGGCCTCAAGGCCGGATTTCGATGACGTCGCCGGGCTTGAGCAACGGCCCCTCGTCGCCGCTGAGCAATTGCGCGGCGCTGAACGACATCGTCTGGCCGCCCCGCGTCAGGAAGATGACGCCCGGCTCCTTTTCCACGAGGTATTCCGCCGCGATGATCGCGCGCGCGAGTGTCAGGCCATCAGCCCAAAGCAGACTCCGGTGCTTCACCGGCCCCACGACCGTGACCGTCACGGGCACGGGCGCGAGCTGGATGACGCTGTTGCGTCCGCGCTGAAACGCCTCGCGCGCGCGCGTGTCCGAGGCGGACTCTGACACGCAACCGCACGCGAGGAGGACGAGGGGGAACATTGCCGATTTCCAACCGCCAATGTCCGGGCGGGGATCCGTCGAAGTCAGCACTTCCGGCAACCGGAGATTGGACATGGGCAATGGTCAGCAACTCGTCGGCACTTCTTGCAGCACTTCGACGCAGTGCGGGATCGCGCCGACGACGAACCCGAGGCATTCCACCGCCCCGCCCGGCTTGCCCGGCAGGCAGAGCACCAGCGCGCGGTCCACGACAGCCGCGAGGTTGCGGGAGAGGATGGCGTTGCGCGTGATCTTCATGGACTCGGCGCGCATCACCTCGCCAAAGCCCGGCAGCTCGCGAACCGCGATGTCACGCACCGCCTCGGGCGTCACGTCGCGCAACGCCACGCCCGTGCCGCCCGTTGTGAGCACGAGATGGCAGCCGCGGGCGATGTGCTCGCGCACGGCGCGCTGGATGTCGGACTTCTCATCCGGCACGAGGGATTCAGCGGAGACCTTCCAACCGTAACCCAGCGCGGCCTTCTTGAGCGCGGGGCCGCCGAGGTCGTCGTAAAGCCCCTTCGACGCACGGTCGCTGATGGTGATGATGCCCGTCTCGATTTGCATGGGAGCGTCTTACCGCAACCGCGCCGGGTGGGAAAGCCGCAATCCGGCGGATCGCCCCTCCGGCCGCTCTCCAAGGCCAAGCAGCGCGCGCGGCCTGCCCATTGCCTGGACAACAACCGGCAGCTCGGCCTCGCCGCGATGCTTTACAAGGACGACTACGACGACCGCTATCACCACGGCTCGAACATGACTGTGGTGCCGCGGCCATCGGTGAACACGCTGTTCAATCCCGCGGCCCCGCCTCCGAACCTTGGCGAACTCGGGGATGGCAGCGCTGCCGCCGCGTGAGCCGGGGATCAATCAGTCGCTCCGCCGTCCGCTCCGGCTGTCCGCGGCTCGAAACTTCCCAACCTTGCCGTCGCCATCCCGCGCGCTACACTCGCCGCGTGAGCTTCGTTAGCGAGTTCAACGCTCTGCCGTTGGAGGATTTGCTCCGCATCGCGTCGCGCACGGGCGCTGCCGCCGCGCGCGAGTGCCTCGAGCGCGAGCGGCTCACGCTTGCAGACTTCGCGCGGCTGGTCTCGCCGGGCGCGGGCGAGGTGCTCGAGGACTTGTGCCGCCGCTCGCAGGCCGTCACCCGGCAGCGGTTCGGGAAAGTCATCCGGCTGTTTGCGCCGCTCTACCTTTCCAACGAGTGCATCAACAACTGCCGTTACTGCGGATTTTCGCGCGACAATCCGATCCTGCGCGTGACGCTCTCGGTGGAGGAGGTGTTGCGCGAGGCGCGCGCGCTCAAGGCGCAGGGGTTTCGCAACCTGCTGCTCGTGGCGGGCGAGCATCCGAAGTTCGTCTCCGGCGGCTACCTCGCGGAGTGCGTCCGCGCATTGCGCGACGAGGTGCCCGGCATTTCGCTCGAAGTCGGGCCGATGGAAACGGCGGACTACGCGCCGATCGTGCAGGCGGGCGCGGAGGGGCTCGTGGTGTATCAGGAGACGTATGATCGCGAAGTCTATGCGGCGATGCACACGGCCGGGCCGAAGCGCGATTTCGACTGGCGGCTCGCGACGGCCGAGCGCGGCTACGCCGCGGGATTCCGGCGGCTCGGCATCGGCGCGCTGTTCGGGCTCGCGGACTGGCGGCGCGAAGCCTTGTGCGTCGCGGCTCACGCCGGGCACCTGCTGAAACATTGCTGGAAGGCGCAACTCACGGTTTCGATGCCGCGGTTGCGCCCGTGCGCCGGGGATTTTGAACCGCTGACGACCCTCGCCGACCGCGAGCTGGCGCAACTGGTTTGCGCGTTCCGGCTGTTCCTGCCGGATGCGGGCCTCGTGCTCTCGACCCGCGAGCCGGCGCGGCTGCGCGACGGGCTGATCCCGATGGGCATCACGTTGATGAGCGCGGGCAGCCACACCGAGCCCGGCGGCTACACGGGCGCGGGCCGCGAGAAGACGCATCGAACCGGGCGCGGACGGATCATCGCGCGGGCCGCGAATTCCAGCGCGCGGGCCGCGCCGGGCGAAACGAATGCGACTGGACAATTCGAAATTGCGGACGGACGTTCGCCCGCGGAAGTTGCCGCGCGGTTGGGCCGGCTCGGATACGAGCCGGTGTGGAAGGACTGGGACGCGGCCTTGAGCGCCTGATGCGGACATCGTGGAAGCGAAGAACCTGATCCGAAACGGCGCGCTGCTTGTCACGGCGGCGCTGTTCCTCGCGGCGGCCGCCCCGTCCGCGGGGCAAGCGAAAGCCCCGGCCCCGCCGCCGCCCGATGCGGCGGAAGTCCCGCCCGGCCCGCTCAAGTGCGTGGTGTGCGAGAAAACCGGACTCACCGGCACGATTTACAGGCACAAGTTCGGGCTCGTGTGCGACCAGTGCCGTCCGCTCGAACGCACCTGCGCCAACTGCGGCATCCCGATGCGCGAGCCGGGCGGAAAGTCCGCCGACGGCCGCGCGTTCTGCAAGTTCGAGTTTGCGACGCTGGTTTTCAAGCAGGAGGAGGCGCGGAAAGTTTATGACGAGACCGTGCTGGACCTCCGCCGCCTGCTCGGCGGCGTGCTGGACCTGAAGTTCACGAACCTGAACGTGCAGGTTTTTGACGTGGACTACTGGAACCATCGCTCGGGCAGACCGGTCGCAGAGACGATGAGGCGGCCCGGCTTCGCGCAGACGATCACGGCCGGCCGCGAGATGAAGCACACCATCCTGCTGCTCAGCGGCGTGCCGCGGGATGACCTTGCGTCCGTCTGCGCGCACGAGCACACGCACCTGTGGCTCAACGAGAACATGCCCGAGTTGCGGGCGATGGAGCAGAACACCATCGAGGGCTTGTGCGAACTGGTCGCCTTCAAGCTCGCCGCGGCCCGCCAGCTTGAGACGCAGCAGACGCGCATCCGCCGCAACACCTACACCGCCGGCCGCATCGAGACGCTCATCGCCGCCGAACAGCGGCACGGCATGTTCGCGCTGCTCGAGTGGGCGCGCCGCGGCACGAACGCCATCGCGGACGATGCCTCGCTGGCCGCGTTCAGCGCGAAAAATCCCCCGCGCCCGGCGCCGTCGCTCGTGTCACCCGTCCCCGCCAAGGCGCCCCCCGTGCTCAACCCGGCCGCGAAGCCGCCGCCCGTGGCTTCACTGCGACTCATCGGATTGTTTCTCACCCCGAAGAAGCGCGCGGCGCAGGTCAACGACCAGCTCTTCGAGCCGGGTGACGTGCGGCGGATCCAGTTGGGCGAGAAAATTGCCATGGTGAAGTGCATCGAGATTCGCACCAACGCTGTCGTGCTCTCGGTGGACGGCTCGACGAACCACGTGACGCTCTGGCACGTCGGCCGATGAGCGATGCCGCGCATGCCGCCGGGAGCATCGTCGCGAACGGGCGCCCGCTCGCCGCCGCGGTCCCCTGCACGATCGAGGCGTTGCTGACTGCGCAGGGACTTCCCCCGCGAAGCGTCGTCGTGGAGCACAACGGCGAGGCCGTCGCGCCGTCGGAGTTCTCCCGGCGGACCGTCCACGCGGGGGACCGGCTGGAGATCGTGCGGATTGTGGCGGGCGGGTGAGCGTCCCGACGCCTATTGGGGCGCGAGTTCGTCGCGGAGGGCGAAGAGGAGTTTTCCCACGGTGTAGGGTTTTACGAGGAATGTCCGGACGCCGGGGCCCTTCAATTCCTGGATCCTTTCATCGTCGTCGAGGCCGGTGGACGCGAGGATGGACGGGGATTTCCGTGTCCATTTTTCGCAGCACGCGTGTCATGGCGACGCCGTCCTTGCCGACTTCCTTGGTGGTGAAGCAGGGGTCGAAGATGTTCTCGATGAGCCGCTCGGCGCCGCCGCCGGGTCGGGCTATTTCCCGCGGACCTTTTCCGGGCGGATGTTGATGTCGATGGTTTCGCCGGGAAACAGGGCAACGCCCTGCGGCGCGTCGATGATGATCGGCAAGCCGAGCTCGGTGCGGGTCTGACCAGGTTGGAGAAGCGAGCCGCGGATGGGCGCGAGTTGAGAGCCGACTTTCGCGATCTTGGACTCGATCATCTTCTTGGACCGCCCGCGCGGCCGCAACTCGACGACCATTCCGGGCTCCGGCGTGAAGACCATGGGCTGCCGGAGAAACGCAATGATGCGGTCGGGCTTGTCCGAACTCACGGTCATGATCGGCTCGCCGGCGGCAACGATGTCGCCGGGAATCTTGCGGATGCTCGTGACCACGCCCTCGATCGGCGAGGTGATCGGGATGGGGTTCTTTGGGTCGGGACCGACGACACGGGAGATGATCTCGCCGGAAGAGACTTTTTGCAGCGTGCGGATCGGCTTTGGAGCCTCAGCCAGCGTGCCGGGTTGGGTGCTTGAGACCGACGACTCCACGGTTTCGACTTCGCCCTGCAGATAATACGGACCGAGGCGGCGCTGGAAGAGAACGGCGGCGATGATCAGCACCAGCACGAAGACGATGACCGGTGTCCACGCGTAATTGAACTCGCGCAACTTGACGGAAGCGGGTGTCGGGATCGTAGGCTCGGTTTCCATGCGCGGGGTTCGTGGGGGGTTGGTTTGACTTCGGCGGCCGCGACTCTGACGCCGCCAGTCGCGGGCATCTTCACAATGCACGGGTCACGCGACCCGTGTTCATCCTAAGTGGCGTGTGGAATACAATGCAAGCGGCGCGTTCGCTCGCGTGAATTCGACAGGGCAGCGGCACACCGGCCCCGCTAGGCTCGCACCATCAAGGCGTGGCTGGAGATGGTGCGCGGCGACCGCCTCCCGCGGATCGGCACCTGCATGATCGGGCGGTCGCCGCACATCTCGCCCGTGCTCGACGACCACAAGGGGTCGCGACGCCATGTCCTGGTCCATGCGCAGGGCGGCTCGATGAATCGTCCCGCGAGACGCTCCGCGGACTAGCTCGATTGCCCGGAGCGGTGGACGTTCTGAGCCTTGAGTCCCTTGCCGCCCTGGATGACTTCGAAGTCCACGATCTCTCCCTCGTTGAGGGTCTTGTAGCCTTCGCCTTGGATCGAGGTGTGGTGGACGAAAATGTCCTGCCCCGACTCCTGCTGGATGAAGCCGAAGCCCTTCTTGTTGTCGAACCACTTCACTTTGCCGCTTGCCATACTCGAGAATTGGTTGAGTGCGCGAACAAAACCGGGGTCGACGCGGATCAGAGCCGGAGATGATCCCACAAGTCGGCGGGATCAAGCCGGAGGTTCACATAAAAGGGTCCGAACTCGCCGTATCGGGCGCTCACTTCGTCGAAGCGCATCTCGTATACGATTTCCTTCAAGGCATCCACCTGGTGCGCGATGAGCGTCACGCCCCATTCCCAGTCATCCAGACCGACCGAGCCCGTGATGAGCTGCGAAACCCGCCCATGATACTTGCGCCCGACCCGGGCGTGCCCCGCCATGAGCTTCTTCCGGGTGACGGCGTCGAGCATATACCAGTTGTCGGACAGGTCACGCCTTTTGTTCATCGGGTAGAAGCCCATCGCCTCCCAATCCTCCAGTTCGGGATAGAGGCGGAACTGTTTGTAGTCGTCGAGCCGGCGCTTCTCCTCGCCCAGCCGCTTCTCGAATGGCTCGCTCCCCGGTTGCAAGCCCTCGCCCTTCAGCCGCGCAATCACGTCCTCCTCGGTGCTCATGTATTCCGTGAGCTCCGTCACGCTCAGGTAGGAATACACCGGCTCAAGCGTGCCCGGCGGAAAACACGCCTCGAGCGCGCGGTGCATCGCGCCAAGCCCGGCGAGGTCGGCGTGATACAGCATGAATGCCAAATCCGCCTTGCCCCCGACGTTGGCGTAGGTGCAGAGGCGCGGATGCCCCGGTCCCGGGTTCGCGGCGCACAGTCGGCCGAGATTTGCCTTCGCAGCTGCTGACTCGCCGGAGCCGAGCGCCGCCCAGCGCACGCGGTTGACGCGGTGGAACACGTGCATCACATGGATGCCTTGCGAGAGGGTTACGTTCGGGATGGCCATGCGCTGTGGGGAATCTGCGGAACCTCGGTCATTCGACTTGCAGCACCTGGTCGAGCAGGTGCGGAAACTGGTGGAGAATCGCCTGGTCGCCCACGACGAGCGATGCGCCCGCGGCCACAGCGGCTTCCTGCCGCTTCTTGTCGTCGTGACTGGTGAAACACAGCACGGGCAGGTGCCTTGTGCCGTCGGTATGCTTCAACTGACCGATGAGCGCCACGGCATCCGTGACCGTGCAATCGAGGTCTACCAGCACGATGAGCGGCTTCTCCTTCCCGGCGACCTCGATCACCTTGCCGGGTTCCTTGAGCATCGTGACGCGATAGCCCATGTCGCGCAGTTTGTTCCCGAGCTGGTTGCCCAGCACGAGGTGCTCATACACGACGATGGCCAGCGGCGCACTCACGGGGCGTGAGAGTGGGACAGCCGACTGGAAAATGCAAAGTCATTGGCGCGCCGGATTCGCGCGGGGCGGGGCTTGACCGCGGGAGAAATCCGGATTCAATTGCCGCACCCTCGGAACCGGCTGGACTTGGCCCGCGCGATTCCCGGGTGACCTGATTTGTGATTACCACGCTCTGCCCGGCAAAGCCGCGTTCCCGAATCCCGGTGCTTCGGGTCGCGTTGCTCGTGGCGTTGGCCGGCGTCGCTCACTTTCTGCAAGCCGCGCCGGAGTCCGCGCGCCCCAATGTGCTCCTCATCGTCAGCGACGACCAGGGCTGGCGCGATGCGGCCTGTCTCGGGCGCGCGGAAATCCAGACGCCCAATCTCGACCGCCTCGCGCGCGACGGCGTCCGCGCCACCAGCTTTTACGTCACGTGGCCCGCTTGCACGCCGTCACGCGGGAGCGTGCTCACCGGGCGTCACCCGCTTCGCAACGGCCTTTACGACATGATTCGAAACGACATGGTCAACTTCGGCCATCGCTTCACGCCGCAACAATACGCCGTCTCCCCCGAGATGACGCTCGGCCTCGACACGCGCGAAGTCACGCTCGGCGACGCCCTCAAGCGCGCGGGCTACCGCACCGGCCTCGTCGGCAAGTGGGACATGGGGCAGGCGAAGCGCTTCCTGCCGCTCCAGCGCGGCTACGATTTCTTCTACGGCCACGGGAACAACGGCATCGACTACTACACGCACGAGCGCTACGGCGTGCCCTCGCTTTTCCGCGGCAACGACCGCACCGAGGCCGACAAGGGCATTTACGCGACGACCCTCTTCCAGCGCGAGGCACTGCGGTTCATCCGCGAGAGCGCCGGCCGGCCGTGGTATCTCCACCTCTGCTTCAACGCGCCGCATTCCGCATCGACCTTTGAGAAGGAAGGCGTGCAGGTCCCCCAAGAATTCGTCCGTCTCTATCCCGCGCGAGACCCCGCCGACAAGCTCACCAGATACTTCGCCGCCGTCACGTGCATGGACGCCGCGATCGGCGAAGTGCTCTCGGCCATCCGCGAACTCGGCGCCGAGCGCGACACGATCGTGCTGTTCCTGTCCGACAACGGCGGCAGCGGCAACGGCGGCAACGCGCCGCTTCGGGGTGCGAAGAGCTCGTTGTGGGAAGGCGGACTGCGTGTGCCGTTCATCGCCCGCTGGCCCGCGCGCATCCCGGCGGGCGCGGTCACCGACGAATTCCTGACCACGCTCGAACTGTTTCCCACGCTGCTCGCTGCGACCGGCGCCAAACCGACGGCCGGTGTCGTGCTCGACGGCTTCGACATGCTGCCCGTGCTCGCAGGCAGGGCGAAGTCACAGCGCACCGAGATGTTCTGGGAATTCCGCGGCGAGAAAGCCGCGCGCATCGGCAATCTCAAGTGGGTGGATTCAGCGAAAGGAAAGGGCCTGTTCGATCTCACGGCGGACATCTCCGAGAAGAACGACCTCTCCGCCTCGCAAGCCGCAACACTCGAAATGATCTCGGCCCGCTGGTCCGCGTGGCGGCGCGAGATGGAAGCCGCCGAACCACGCGGGCCATTCCGCGATTACTGAGCCCGCCCGCGCCGCGCTTGACTCGGCCCGCGCCGAACACCCACGCTCCGCCATGTCCACGCCCCGTCCCGCGCCGGTGCATTGGCGCGATGTCTTCAAACACGTCGGACCGGGATTGATCCTCACCGCGTCCATCGTCGGGTCGGGCGAACTGATCGTGACGCCGAAGCTGGGCGCGTCCGCGGGCTTCACGCTGCTGTGGTTCATCATCCTCGGCTGCATCGTCAAGGTCTTCGTGCAGGTCGAGCTCGGCCGCTTCGCCGTGGCGCGCGGGCTGACGACGATCGCGGCGATGAACACCATCCCGGGTCCGAGGTTCATCGTCTCGTGGCTCGTGTGGTTGTGGCTCGGGATGTTTTTCGCGCTGACGTTTCAAGTGGCCGGGATGCTCGGTGGCGTGGCGCAGATCGCGGCGCAATCGGGCTTCGGCGGCCCCGGATGGCTGTGGGCCACCATCGCCGCGGGCCTCACCGCGCTGCTGCTTTTCTTCGGCCGCTACCGGCTGGTCGAGAACATCTCCACGTCCATGGTCGTCCTCTTCACGCTGTGCACGGTCGTCGCTGTCGCCGCGTTGCAGTGGTCGGACTATCGCATCACCGCCGCGCACCTGCGGGAGGGGTTCAGCTTCGGCTTCCCGAAGGATTTCACGACGGCGTTCGCGGCGTTTGCCATCATCGGAGTGGGCGCGTCGGAGCTCATCTATTATCCCTACTGGTGCCTCGAGAAAGGCTACGCCGGCGCGGTCGGGCCGCGCGACGGGAGCGACGGCTGGCGCGCGCGCGCGCGGGGCTGGGTGCGCGTGATGAAGTTCGACGCGTGGTTCTCCTGCATCATCTACACCACCGCCACGGTCGCGTTCTACCTGCTCGGCGCCGCGGTGCTGCACGCGAAGGGCCTCGTCGTTGAGAACAAGGACATGATCGCGACGCTTTCGCACATGTATCGCGAGAGCTTCGGCACGTGGGGACTCGCCATTTTCCTCATCGGCGCGTTCAACGTGCTCTACTCGACCGTCTTCGCGGCGACGGCTTCCAACGCGCGCCTCATGGCCGACGGTTTGCAGATGTTCCGCTTGGTGAAGTATGAAACGCCCGAGCGGGGCGCGACGGCGGTGAAGTGGTGCTGCGTGGCGCTGCCCACGGGCGCGCTCGTGGTGTTCATCATCTGGGGCGCGCCCGTGGCACTGGTCCTGGTAGGCGCGGTAGCGCAAGGGGTGATGCTGCCGTTCCTCGCGCTGGCGGCGCTGTGGTTCCGTTCGCAGGAGCCGGACCCGGCGTTGCGCTCCGGCCCCGCGTGGAACGTCTTTCTCTGGATCGCCGCGCTCTCAATGTCCGCGGTCGGCGTGCACGAGGCGTTCGCGCAAATCTCGAAGCTGTTGAAGTAAGCCGCGCCGCTACTTCGCCCACTCGATGCGGATGTTCGCCGGCTCCGAGATGCCGAGTTCGAGCAACGACGCGTTGCGAAACATCGCGAGGCTGACCTTCGCCGCCGCAAATCCCGCCTTCCGCCGCTGGCGCTGGAGTTCCTCGAGCGACAAGATGTCGAGCGCGACCGGGTCGCTGCTGAAGCGGAGCTGGTTGAGCGCGACGGAATAATGCAACAGCGGCCGCTGTTCGCCCTCGTGCTGGCAGAGCAGCGCGTCCGTGATGTTGAGCACCACGCGGTCGCCGAGTTCGGGCATGGCGTAGAGTTCCGCGACGGCCTCGAACAAGTGCGCCGGGTGGTTCTCGAAACGGATCGTGTTGTCCGCCGCCCCGAGCGCGAGGCTTTGCAAGTGGCCGCAGACGCCCATCTGGTTGTGATTCAGCAGCGGCGCGATGCTGATGTGCTTGGTGACCGTCTTCGTGATGAGCCTGGAGAGATGCGACTTGCGGCCGACGTTGTCGCCCTTGCGGCCGAATTCCAAGTCGCCAAACACCAGCGAGCCGATGAGCGAGCGATCGTAGGCCGCCTTTTCATCCCATCCGGCGTCCAGCGCGGATTCCACGCGCACACCAAGGCGCTCGCGCAGCGCGGTGAAGCCCGCCAAGCGCAAGTCGGCGGCGTGCTTGTCCCACACGATGATCTGCCCCGCCGGCACCCCCGCGGCGATGAGCGTCGAGGCGACCGCCGCGGCAACCTCCGGCCGCGAGCCGCCCGTCGCGCCCGGCGCGGAGTAAACTTTCAGGCCGATGAAATCGTTGGTCGAGACGAAGCTCAGCCACGCGGCCGTCGTCGTGGGCCTGCCCGTCCACTGTCGAAGGCCGCGTTCCACAAGCGATCGGACGACTTCCGGCTTGGGGACGAACGTCCCGGTCGCGCGCGCATCCTCGACGATCACCACGCGCGCGCGCTGGGGCGGCCGGACGGTGGAGGGTTCCGGCTCGGCGCCGCACGCAAGGCCGGCGGCCGCCAGTGCGAGCAGGGCCGCGCCCGCGAACTTGGATTGGAACGGAGCGGGGCGGATGCGATAAGCCTGCGCGTTTCTTGACACTGCGAGCGGCGAGTGTTACCAGCGGGACCGATGCTGACGACAAAAAAAGGGGGCCGTGTCCGGTGGGTTCTCTCCGTCGCGTCAGCCGTCTCGTTGCTCGGCGCGGGATGCGTGCCGCCCGGGCCGCGCGCGCTGCTCCGCGGCGAAAAACTGCTTCGCGAAGGCAACGCCGCCGCCGCCGCGGAGGATTTCAAGGTGGCGACGACGCATCTGCCCCAGGTCGCGCAGGCGTGGAATCACCTCGGGCTCGCGCACCACGCGCTCGGGCAGGTCGCCGACGCTGCGCGCGCCTACCGGCAGGCGCTCACGCTCGATCCGAACCTCGCGGTGACGCGCTTCAATCTCGGCTGCCTCTTGCTTGAGAACAACAGCCCGTCCGCCGCCGCCACCGAGCTGGCGTCTTACACGATCCAGCGGCCGGGCTCGCCCGAGGGTTGGGTGAAGCGCGGCTCGTCGGAACTCCGCTCGCGGCAGTTCGATTCGGCCGAGCGCAGCTTTCGCAATGCGACGAACCTGAATCCGCGGCTCGCCGAGGCGCTCAACGGACTGGGCATCGTCCAGCTCTACAAGAACCGCGCGTCCGAGGCGTTCCAGAGCCTCTACACCGCGAACCAGCTCCAGCCGGCTTTCGCGCCCGCCGCGCTGAATCTCGCGGTCGTCACGCACCAGCACATCGCTCCGCGCCAGCCCGAGTATCGCCCGCTCGCCCTGCAAAAGTATCGCGATTACGCGGCGATGCCCGGCGTTCCCTATCGCGACGCTGTCGACCAACTCGCCCGCGCGCTCGACGCCGAATTGAATCCGCCGCCGAAGGTCGTCGCGGCGCGCCCGCCGCCGTCCGCGGCAACCAACCCGCCCACGGCGGTGGTCGCCGTCACGCCCCGCTTGACCCCGACTGTTGAGACCAACATTCCCGCGCCGAAACCAGTCGCGAGCACCGGCACGGTGCTGGTGGCCTCGGCGAATCCTGCGCCGGCGAAGACCCGGCCCGGCGAACTGCCGCCGTTCAATCCGAAGGTCGTCGCGCCGCCGGCAGTGACACCGCCCGCCCCGGTCATCGTGGACTCCCCGCCGACACCACGGCCCGTGACGAATGACGCGACGAAGTCCAAGGTTGCGAGCGCAGCAAAGCAACCGAGCCCGGCGCCGCCCGCTGCGACCAATCCGGTGGGCGTTCTGCCGCCGCCGCCCGGGCCGCCGAAGTCCGTGGTCTCCGTGCCCGCGGTCGTCGCTGTGGAGACGCCATCCGGAGCAATCCCGCGTTACGCCTATCGAAATCCATCGCCGCCGCCGGCGGGAAACCGGGCCACCGCCCAGGCGCACTACGCCCAGGCGGAATTGGAGCGCGATCGCCGCCGCTGGGCCGAGGCGCTCGTGCATTACGAGAAGGTGGTGCAGGCCGACCCGTCCTTCGCGGAAGCGCATCACTATCTCGCACTGATGGCCGGCAACGTGAACCAGTTGCCGCGCGCGCTCTATGCCTGCGAGATCGCGCTCGCGTTGCAGCCTGCCTCGCTGAACGCACGGTATAATTTCGCGCTCACGCTCGAGAAGGCCGGTTACTATCGCGACGCCGCGTCCGAGCTCGAGCGGGTGCTGACGGATTATCCGGACGAAGGCAGCGCGCATCTGGCGCTCGCGAACGTCTACGCGAAACGGCTCGGCCTCATCGGCGCGGCGCGGCGGCATTACCAGCGGGTGCTCGATCTGAATCCGCAGCATCCGATGGGCACGGACATCCGGTTCTGGCTTCGCGCCAATCCGCAGTGAGCGCAGGTCGTGCCGCTATTCCGATTCGGGCGGCGCGCTGAGAAGTTCGCGCGCGTCCGCCGCTTCGTCCTCCGGCACCTGCACGTGGACGCCCCCGACGGCCATCGCGTAGCCCTCGGTGCTGAGCGCGGAGAGTTCGCTCGCGACGAGCGCGGGGATTCCAGCGGCTTCGAGGCGTGAGCGCACGAGCTGGGCCTCGGCGGGATTGAACGCGGTGAACACCGTGACGAGTTTCACGCCGGGCTCCGTTCGGCGGGGGTTCTTGGCGGATTCGCCGGCGGCGCGGCCTTGATGTCGGCGAAGATCATCACGCCCGTCGCGTTGTGAAGGAGGCTTCCGACCTGCACCTCGACCTGCTGGCCCACGTGGGGCGAACCATTGTTTATCACGACCATCGTGCCATCGCTCAAGTATCCGATGCCCTGTCCCTTGTCCTTGCCCTCGCGGTTCACGCGGAGCGAGAGCGTTTCGCCGGGAAGGATCACGGGCTTGAGCGCGGCGGCAAGCGCGGTGATGGAGACGTGGTGCACGCCCTGCAGTTCGGCGATTTTGCCGAGATTGTAGTCGTTCGTGTAGAGGCGCGCATCGAGGAGCTTGGCAAGGTGCAGTAGCTTGGCGTCCACCTCGGTTTCGCCGGTGGGGTCGGCCTCGTGGATTTTCACCTCGGTGCGCGGGCTGCGCTGGAGCCGTGCGAGGATGTCGAGCCCGCGCCGGCCGCGGCCGCGCTTGACCATGTCGGCGCTGTCGGCGACCTGTTGCAATTCCCGCAGGACAAACCGCGGCACAATGACGGTGCCCTCGACGAAGCCGGACTCGATGAGGTCGGCGATGCGGCCGTCAATGATCACGCTCGTGTCGAGCAGCAGGGTGTTGTGGGGCTTGGTGTGGGACTGGAAGCGGATGTAGGGAATGATCAGCGCGAAGTCCTCCTTGTTGCTGCGCATGGCCATGACCATGCCGATGTAGCCGAAGCTGACGAACAGCATCAGCCGGATGAGCCACATCGTGGATTCATCCTGCACGTAGCGGAACAGCTGCGAGCGCTCGATCATCCACGCGATGAGCGAGCCAAGCACGAGGCCGACCGTGGCCGCGGAAAACGCGCGAAGCGAAAACCCCTTGAGCATCTCGTCCACCGCGATGAGCAGCCCGCCGAGTCCGAAGCCCGCGAGCGTCCACCACGCGCCCGCCCCGAGCAGGTCGGGGGTCACCTGGCTCACGGCATAGCCGCCGAGCGTGCAGAGCCCGAGGAAGAAGATGCGGATGGCCCAAAGTGACATGCTAGTCGAGGCTGGATTTCTCGCGCGGGATGAACAGGGGTGCCGCGCGCGCGGGCGCGTTGGTCTTCGCGGCCTTGGGCTTCACGAGGAACCCATAAAACAGCCCGTAGCGGTTGAGGTTGCTGATGAGCACGCCGGCGTCATCCACCACGCGGCCGCTGCGGTCAAACATCTGGTTGGCGCTCACGAACACCGTGCCGGCGTTGGTGGCGAGGACGCTCAGATTGGTGAGGACGGTGTTGGCGTTGCTCCCGAGCGCGGGAAGCGTGGCGAGAAACCGCTGCAAATCCGCCGCACCCCGCTCGTCCTTGAGCAGCACGCCCGCGACGCCCTTGCCGGCGTTGAGGTCGGCCATGAGGTTGGTGACTTGTGCGGTGGCGGTGCGGAAGTTGCGGATGGCGTCGGCGACGTCCATGCGGTTGGTGGTGAGCAGTGCCTCAAGTTCGGTGGCCACCTTATTGAGTTGGGTTGAGAACATCAACAAGTTGCTGACGGCGCCGCTGGCGGGCGCGGCGTTCGTGACGAGCAGGAGGTCCACGCGTCCCACCGCAGCGTCGGCTTTCTTCACAAGCGTCGTGGCGTCGTCGGCGAGCGTGCGAATCTGGTCGGACAGCCGCCGGAAGTTCACCACGGCCGCGCTCGCGTTGGTCAGGCTTTCATCCGACAGCACCGTGCGGTCCACGCGGGCGACGGCGCCCTGCAACGTCTCGACCGCGCGGTCCACCTTGCCGATCGTCACGAGCACGGTGCGGGCGGCGTCCTGCATGTTGAAGGGGGTCTCGGCGCGGACCACGTCGCCGTCCTTGAGGAAGGGGCCGAGGTTCTTCATCGGCGCGATGGACACGAACTGGTCTCCGATGAAGCCCGACGCCTCGATGGTGAACTTGGCGTCCGTGTGGATCGAGTAGTTGGAGAAGATGCGCAGCGCGACGCGCACGGACTTGTTGTCGGGGCTCAGGTCGTAGCCCTGCACCTTGCCCACCTCGACGCCGGCGAGCAGCACGGGCGCGTTGCGCTTGAGCCCGCCGACGTTCGCCGTCTCGAGCGTGAGCGTGTAGGTCGGGCGGAAGGCGGTCACGCCCTTGGTGAAGTTGATCACCAGCGCGACGAGCGCAACGAGGCCGATCACGACGAACAGGCCGACCTTGATTTCAGTGCGTTGGTTGCTCATGACTGGAACACGGGTTCCTTCGGATCCGAGACGCCCTCGACGAACTGCTTCACGAGCGGGTCCGTGGCGTTGAACAAATCGTCCGGCGCGCCCTCGGTGTAAACACGGCCCTGGTGCAGCATCAGGACGCGGTGCGCCACGGTGCGCACGCTGCGCATGTCGTGCGTGACCACCACGGACGTGACCTTGAGCCGCTCGCAGACGCGCACGATCAGCTTGTCGATGCTGTCGCTCACCACGGGGTCGAGCCCGGTCGTCGGCTCGTCATATAGCACAATCTCCGGCCGGTAAACAATCGCGCGCGCGAGGCCGACGCGCTTGCGCATGCCGCCGGAAAGCTCGCCGGGTTTCTTGCGCTGCGTGCCGGCGAGTTCGACCATGTCGAGCGCCTCGGCCACGCGCTGCGCAATCTCGCCCGCGGTGTGGTTGCCCTCGCGCCGGAGCAGGAAGCCCACGTTGTCCTCGACCGACAGCGAGTCGAACAGCGCCGCGCCCTGAAAGAGCATCCCGAACTTGCGCCGCACGCGCAGCAAGTCGCGCTCGCCCAGGCGCGAGATGTTCTCGCCGCCCACGAGCACCTCGCCCGCCTCCGGTTGCAGCAGGCCGATCAGGTGCTTGAGGAGGATGCTCTTCCCGCAGCCGCTCCGGCCGATGATGACGACCGACTCGCCCGGCTCGATGCGCAGGCTCACGCCGTCAAGCACGCGATGCGCGCCGAAGGACTTCCGCAGTGAACGCACCTCGATCATAACAGCGCCAGCAGCTTGGTCAGCAGGAGCGTGAGGAAGAAGTTGCTCACGAGGATGGTGATCGAGGAATACACGACCGCCTCCGTGGTCGCGCGGCCGACGCCCTCGGCGCCCTCGCCGCAGTGCAGGCCTTTCTGGCAGCTGATCAACGCGATCGCGCCGCCGAAGATGCCCGCCTTGATCAGCCCCATCACGACATCCGACACGTCGGTCCGGCGCAGGAGGTTCCACCACAGGAACGCAGGCTCGATCTGCAGCAGGTAGGTCCCGACGACGAATGCCGCCGCGATGCCGAGCGCAATGGCCTCGGCGGTGAGCAGCGGCATCGCCAGCAACGTGGCCACCAGGCGCGGCACCACGAGGTAATCCACCGGGTGCGTCGCAAGCGTTCGCAACGCGTCGATCTGCTCGGTCACCTTCATCGTGCCGAGTTGCGCGGCCATCGCCGCGCCGACGCGCCCGGCAACCATCAACGCCGTGAGCACGGGACCGAGTTCGCCGCACATCGACACGCCGACCACGGCGAGCGTGGCGCTCTCCATGCCGACCTTGGCGAACTGGAAGTAGGTGTTCGCGGCAAGCACCATGCCGGTGAACGCGCCCGTGATGAGCACCACGGACTGGGACTTGACGCCGATGAAATAGAGCTGGTCGAGGAACTCACGGCCCGCGGACCGCAGCGTGCCGAGCGAGCGCACGACTTCGACCGCGAGCAGTGTGATGCTGCCGAGCCCGCGCAGCCAGTTGCCGACCCATTGGGCGATGTTGTTCATCCGGAGAGAAGCGCCGGCGCGGCGTGGGCCCAACTGGATTTGAACCAGTGACCAAGCGATTATGAGTCGCCTGCTCTGACCGCTGAGCTATGGGCCCGTGTGGGATGCGGCCCGCGCCGGCACCGACTGCGCCAGGAGCCACCGCAGGAACTATGCGCTGCGTCGCGGTGGCGGCAAGCGGATTGTGGGGCGTGCGCGAGTCTCAGTGCTCGTCCAATGCAAAAACGGCGCGAACCTTGCGGTCCGCGCCGTTGGTTACCGAAGGCGGCCGGGGAGGCCGCCCTGAAGGTCGTTTGTTTTACACGTCGTAGTAGAGGAAGAACTCGTAGGGATGGGGGCGCAGGCGGATGGCGTCGTGTTCCTTGCGCTTGTGGCCGATCCACATCTCGATGAAGTCCTTGGTGAACACGTCGCCCTTG